>JAAWCR010000075.1 GCA_022793355.1 Lawsonibacter sp.
GTGGACAGGTATATTGACAAGATCTTCGCCACCCCGGAGGAGGACGGCTCCCTGCGGCTGCAAATCAAGATATTTACCGGAGAGTCCACCGAAAAGTATCTGCAAAGCCTCCGGGCGGGCGCGGCGCGCAGCGCCCAGGGGGTCCAGCGGCACGCTGGTCGTACGGGTCACACGTTCAAGAAGATGATTGAGTCCTACGAGAACGGCATGAAGTAATCTGCCCCTTATAAGGCACATTATCCTCAAATGATACGAAAACAGGACCCCTGAAATATCGGGGGTCCTGTTCCGTTTATAGTCCATTGACAATATAGCCGGGTCGCTGTCCCTCAAGCAGCAGCCGAACGGAGGTCCACATATTCCGGTGTGCCCGGCGGAACACACCGCCGGTAATGCCGCCCAGATGGGGGGAGAACACAGCCCGGCCAGCCGCCTCGGCGGGCAAATCCACCAGGGGGTGGTCTGCCGGGGTGGGCTCAGGGTCAAAGGTATCAATCGCGACAGCGCCCAACTGTCCCTCGATCAAAGCCTGACGGACAGCCAGGTTGTCCACCAGCTGTCCCCGGGCGGTATTGACCAGAACCGCTCCCGGCTTGACCCGGGACAAAAATGCCTCGTCCACCATATGGGCCGTCTGGTCATTGACCGCGCAGTGGAGGGAAATTATATCGCACCGGGCGGTCAGCTCCTCCAGGGGCAGATAGGAAACCCCCAGCGCCAGCTCTGTTTCCGGCGGGTGGCGGTGGGCGGTGTAATAGCACACCTTGCAGCCGAAGGGCCGCAAAAGGCGGGCGACCGCTTGGCCGATATCCCCCAGGCCAATGATACCCACTGTCTGCTCCCCAAGCTCCGGGGCGCTGGACACCATAAACCGCTCCTTAAAACGAATCTGCTCCCCCGCCTTGACCGCATTGTGACCGGTAATCCCCTGGCGCAGGGCCATCAGCATGAGCATAACAGTGTGCTCCGCCACGCTTCCCGCGTTGCAGCCCTTGTTGTTGCACACAAAAACACCCCGCTCCCGGGCCGCTTCGATGTCGATGGCGTTGAAGGCCACCCCTTCGGAGTGAATCATCTTTAACCGGGGCAGACATTCTATTACCTCCCGGCTCACCGGGGTGATGGCGTCGGCAAATATCACCTCCGCATCCGGGTTTTCCTCCGCCGCCTGGAGCGGGGACCGGCACGCGTCGCGGAACACCAGTGAAACCGGCAGCTCCTTTGCGAAATCAGGGGTATACAGATCATAGCGGGCCTTGGGCCCAAACACTAAAATTTTCATAGGACAGCCTCCAGCGCGGCCCAGCCGTTTTTCTCCCGCTTCTTGAGGAGGGTAAGGCCGGCTCTTTTCAGCGCCTCCTCCACCTCATGGGTCCGCGTGTCGATGATGCCGGAGCAGAGGAAGACGCCGTCCTCCTCCAGCAGGCGGGGCACCTGGGGGGCCAGGGGGATAATGACGTCGGCTACGATGTTTGCCAGTACCAGGTGATACTTTTTCTGTGCCAGATCCCGGGCCAGGGCCGGGTCAGACAGCACGTTGCCCGCCCGGACGGTGTACCGGTCCCTGCCGATACCGTTGAGGGCGGCGTTCTCATAGGCCACATCCACCGCCTTGGGGTCGATATCCACGGCCACGGCGGCCGACGCCCCCAGGCACAGGGCGGCTATGGACAAAATGCCGCTGCCGCAGCCCAAATCCAGCACATCCCGTCCGGGGACGGTGTGTTCCTCCACCCCCTCCAGGCACAGCTGGGTGGAGGCGTGGGAGCCGGTGCCGAAGGTGAGGCCCGGGTTGAGGTAGAAGGGCGTCCGGCCCTTGGGAATGGGCTCCTCCCGCAGCCACTGGGGCACCACATAGAGCCGCTTTCCAATCTCCAGGGGGCGGTAGTATTTCTGCCAGCTGTAGGCCCAGTCGTTGTCGTTCAGCGGGATGGCCGTATATTCCCGGTCCAGCCCCCGGGTATACCGCTCCAGCTGCTTTCTGCCGTCCTTGTCATCCGTGACATAGAACTTTACCCGGGTAACCCCCTTCATCCGGTCCAGCAGCTCCTGGTCCACGTAGTCCCAGAACTGCCGGTTTTGCTCTAAAAAGCTGAGAAAATCCTGCTCGTCCTCAATTACCACGCTGTCCATCCCGGCGGCGGCCAGCTTGGCGCACACCTCATCCAGTCTGTCCGGGGTGGTGTTCACGGTTACTTCCAGCCACTTGATTTCATCCATATTACCGCTCCGTTCCCATGTAGAACAGGGCCAGCGTCCCCGGTCCGGAGTGGGCGCCGATGACGGGGCCCACGTAGTTGATGTACACGTCCTGCACACCAAAGCGCTCCTTCACCATTTCGGCCACCGTCCGGGCGTCCTCCAGGCAGTCGCCGTGGCTGATGAACACGGTGAGGCTGCCGGAGTCAATGGAGGTCTCCTCCATCCGGTCCACCATGGCCTTGAGGGAGGCCTGCCGGCCCCGAGCCTTACCGATGTTGATCAGGTGGCCCTCCCCGTCCACATGGAGGATGGGCTTGATGTGGAGCATCGAGCCTACCATGGCGGTGGCGGCGGAGATGCGTCCGCCCCGCTTGAGGAAGTGGAGGTCGTCCACCGTGAACTGGTGGCACAGATTCAGCTTGTGCTCCTCCACCCAGTCCCTGACCTCCTCGATGGACCATCCCTTGTTCCGCTGCTGGGCGGCGTACCACACCAGCAGCCCCTGGCCCAGGGAGGCGCACAGGGTATCCACCGTGTACAGCTTCCGTTCCGGGTATTTGGCGCTCAGCTCCTCCACCGCGATGGCGGAGGAGTTGTAGGTAGTGGACAGGCCGGAGGAGAAGGCCAGCACCAGCACGTCCTGCCCCGCCTGGAGCAGGGGCTCCAGGGTCTCTGTGTACTGGGCCACATTGACCGCGTTGGTGGTGGCCACCTCTCCCTGGCGCAGGCGGTCATAAAACACGTGCGGGTCCATTTCCCGGTTGTCCGGGTAGTTATAGTAGGTGTGGTCCTCCAAAACGAATCCAAGCGGCAAAACCTGGACGTCCAGCTCCCGGGCCATGCCGGTGTCCAGGTCGGCGGAGGAATCCGTGACAATAATAAATTCAGACATATGAAACACTCCTTTACTCTTTTTTGCGTTTGCCCTCCATGGGCTGGAGAATGCTCAGGATGCGCTGGCAGGCCAGCTGATTGGCGTAGCTGCGCACCGCCAAATCCAGAGCCATCCGGGCCAGGTCGGACTCCCCGGCCTCCGGGTCGATAGACTGAGCGGTGTCGGTGAGGGCCCGATCCAGGGCGCGGCAGAAGTATCCGTACTGCTCCGGCGTACTCTTCTCCAAGGCGCGCCCCGCCCCCATCAGCGCGCCGATGTCCCGCACAGACAGCACCTGTTTCAGCGCTACCACCGCAGTGAGGTAGCCCAGATGGGCAGGGCCGTACCGCTTGCCTTCCGCCCGGGGAACCAGGCCGTCCTTGATATAGTTGTTCACCATGGCGGAAGTAAGGGTGGAGCCCTCGTCAAAATGGATCAGCTGCCGGGGCATATACGAAATCAGCTGGTCCATATATAGGGCGATGTCGGGCAGATCCTCCCAGGGGGTGGGCCGCTCCTGTTCCATTCGATGTTTCAGTTCCTGAAGCTCGTCCACAAAAGAAACCTCTTTCCTTCTACATAGTATCTATAATTGTAACACAAAGTTTTCAGTATTGTAAAGGGGCGCGGGATTAACGTCTCCTTAAATTTTCTGCCCGGCGGCGCAAGCGGTCCAGGGCGCCTGTGTGGTCAATGGAGCGCAGGCGGGGGAAGGCACGGAGCAGCCGGCGGTGCCCGAACCCCTCAACCTCCAGCAGCTCCTGCATGGACGTGCGCCACTCCTCCAGCTGCCGCTTAGCCTGGGCAAGCCGCTCCTCCTTCCGGCGCTCCCAGTCCTCCCGCTCCTCGGCCAGCTCCGCCCTCCGCAGGGCCAGCTTGAAGGAAAGCTCGTCCAGCTCCTCCTTCCAGTCCGCGCCCCGCTCGGCGGCGTCCAGCACCCGGTCAGCCAGATTCTCGCCAAACTCGTTGGAGGCTTCCTTGATTTTGGTGGCCAGCTCGTCAATCCGGGCCAGGCGGCGGTTAAGCTTGACAATCGTAGCCACAGTGGCCGTCAGGTCCACGGCCATGCCCGTCCCCAGCACAAACAGCAGCACAACGCCCAAGGGCTTGGGAATAAGGCGGATGAACAGCAGTACCGTGGGGTGGAGGAGCTTAACCACAAACATGCAGGCAAAGCCCCAGGCGATGGAGAAGCGCAGGCAGACATAACCGCTGAGGTTGAAGGGTTCGTCGGAGTAGTCCCACCACCGCTGATGAAACAGCTTTTCCAACACGAAGCCGGTGAACCACTCCAGGGCGGAGGTGAGGGCCACCGAGCCAAGGAACAAAAGGAGCAGATTATCCGCCAGCGGGGTGAGGCAGTTCAGGACAATCACTGCGCCAAAGCCATAGACGGGACACACCGGTCCGTTGAGAAAGCCCCGGTTGACAAAGGTTCCAGTGACCAGCGCGGCGTAGCTCACCTCGGTACACCAGCCCAAAAAGGCGTAAAGAAAGAAAATCCAGAACAGGCCGTACAGCATGGGAAACTCCTCTCCTCCAAGGACACTTTTCGGATATTATACCTGTTTGAGGGAGAAATGTCCATACCCTTTGGCCGGGCCTTCACCCTTGACAGAACCGGCAGACACCATGTATCATGGAGCAAACAACAAGCGAGAGGCGGAGGCCGGATGAAAAAGCTGGTTTTGGGAATATTGGCCCATGTGGATGCGGGAAAGACCACTTTGTCAGAGGGCTTTTTGTATCTCAGCGGCGCGGTGCGCAGGCTGGGCCGGGTGGACCACCAAGACGCCTTTCTGGACACCGACGTTCAGGAGCGGGAGCGGGGCATCACCATCTTCTCCAAGCAGGCGGAGCTGACCTGGGCAGGCGCCGCTTTCACCCTTTTGGACACCCCGGGGCATGTGGACTTCTCCGCGGAGATGGAGCGCACGCTGGCGGTGCTGGACTGCGCCGTTCTGGTGGTCAGCGGCTCCGACGGCATCCAGGGCCACACCCGAACCCTGTGGCAGCTGCTGGAGCGCCACGCCATCCCCACCTTCCTGTTTGTCAACAAGATGGACCTGGCCGGCAGCGACCGGGACGCCCTGCTGGCCCAGCTCCGGGACAAATTTGACGGCGGCTGCCTGGACTTCTCTGCCGGGCTCGCCCCCCTCCAGGAGGACCTGGCCTCCTGCGACGAGGCGCTGATGGACCGGTATCTGGAGGGCGGTGCGGTCACCGCAGCGGACGCCGCCGCCCTGATCGCCCGGCGGCTGGTCTTCCCCTGCTTCTTCGGCTCGGCCCTGAAGCTGGAGGGGGTGGAGGAGCTGCTCAACGGCCTGGCCCTGTATACCCAGGTCCCCTTCTATCCCCACAACTTCGCCGCACGGGTGTTTAAAATCGCCCGGGACGGAACCGACCGGCTCACCTACGTCAAGATAACCGGCGGTTCCCTCAAAGTGCGCTCTGTTCCGGAGGGCCTGGACGAAAAGGTAACCCAGATCCGCGTCTACTCCGGAACCAAATACCAGACCGTGGACGAGGCCCCTGCCGGGACCGTGTGCGCCCTCACCGGCCTGACCCGGACCCGTCCCGGGGATGCCCTGGGCGCCGAGCCCCCCGCCCTGAAGCCGGAGCTGGAGCCGGTGCTCACCTATCAGGTCATCCTTCCGCCCGCCTGCGACGTGCACGCCTTTTTGAAAAACCTCCGTCAGCTGGAGGAGGAGGACCCCCTGCTGCGGGTGGTGTGGAACGAGGCGCTGGGCGAAATTCACCTTCAGCTCATGGGCGAGATCCAGCTGGAGGTGCTCACCCGCCTGATTGGGGAGCGTTTCGGGGTGGAGGTTACCTTTGGGCCAGGGAATATTGTCTACCGGGAGACCATCGCCGCCGCCGTGGAGGGGGTGGGCCACTTCGAGCCTCTGCGCCACTACGCCGAGGTCCACCTGCTGCTGGAGCCCGCCCCCCGGGGCAGCGGGCTGCGGCTGGCCTCCGCCTGTCCCACCGACCAGCTGGACCTGAACTGGCAGCGGCTGATTCTCACCCACCTGATGGAGAAGCGGCACCGGGGTGTGCTCACCGGCTCCCCTGTCACCGATATGAGCATCACTCTGGTGGCCGGACGGGCCCACGTGAAGCACACGGAGGGGGGCGATTTCCGCCAGGCCACCTACCGGGCGGTGCGCCAGGGGCTGATGCAGGCGCAGAGCATTCTGCTGGAGCCCCACTACAACTTCCAGCTGGAGCTGCCCCCCGACTGCGTGGGCCGGGCCATGAACGACCTGCAAACCATGGGGGGAAGCGTGGAAGGCCCGGAGCAGAGCGGGGAGCTGTCCCTCCTGTCCGGCCACGCCCCGGTGGCCGGGCTTCGAGACTACTGGCGGGAGGTCACCGCCTACACCCGGGGCCGGGGGCGGCTGTCCTGCTCCCTTCGGGGCTACGAGCCCTGCGCCGGTTCGGCGGAGGTGATTGCCCGGTCCGGCTACGACCCGGAGCGGGACGTGGAAAACCCGCCCGACTCGGTATTCTGTTCCCACGGGGCGGGCGTGACGGTAAAGTGGTATGACGTCCCGGCGCACATGCACGTGGACAGCGGACTGCGACTGGCTCCGGAGGCCTCCCGGGCGGAACACGCCGCCCCTGCGGGCGGGGCGCGGCAGTACCGGGGGGGCAGCCTGGAACAGGACAAGGAGCTTCAGGCCGTCTTTGAGCGCACCTACGGCAAGGTGGAGCGGGATTTCGCCTTTCAGCCCCAGAAAAAGCCCGCCCGCACCAGCCTGGACGAGGGAAAGTACACCATCCAAAACCAAAAATCCGGCCCGGAGTATCTGCTGGTGGACGGCTATAACATCATCTTCGCCTGGGACGAGCTCACCGCCCTGGCCCGGACGGATGTGTCTGCCGCCCGGCAGACCCTGGAGGACATTCTGTCCAACTATCAGGGCATCCGCAAATGCGTGGTGATTTTGGTCTTTGACGCTTACAAGGTGAAGGGCAACCCCGGATCGGTGGAGAAAAAGGATAACATCTATGTGGTGTACACCAAAGAGGCCGAGACCGCCGACGCATACATCGAGAAGGCCACTTACGACCTGGGGAAAAATCACCGGGTCCGGGTGGCTACCTCCGATGGGCTGGAACAGCTCATTATCCTGGGCCACGGAGCCCTGCGGCTGTCCGCCCGGGCCTTCAAGGCGGAGATTGAACAGGCCCAGGGGGAGATCTCCGCCCTGGTGGACAAGCTGAACCGGCGGAACGTGGGGGACCGAAAGCTGAAACACACGGCGAAGATTGTTGAGAAGAAGTAGAAAAGACAGCCTGCCGAAACAGGCTGTCTCTCTTATTGCTCCCATTCGCTTACATATTAAAACTTGCCCATTACAGTTGACCATCCCTAATTCATATGCTATAATAATAACAGAAGGGATACCGTGACAAGCGGTTAGTCCCGGATTTTAGTCAATGAAATGACCGCGACCGGTGCTAAGGGGCGGTCATTTCCTTTTGAAGATCTGGTAACACAGACCCACAACGCCAAGGATCACAAGAGAGTAAGCAAAAAGCTCTCATATGTAACCATAGCGGTCCCCCCTTTCCGGGGAACAAGGCCCCCAAAGGATGGGGGACTAACCACCTGCCGTTTGCAACGATATACCCTTCCGGCTCCGCCCGTTGGGGCTCGACACATCTATTATAATAACTGCTGAATATATTGTCAAATTTTATCCCGGACGGCCTTCTGTCAAGCAGAGGGCCTTTTCCATGTCACAGCGCCCGCAGCGCCGCTCCGGCCAGCCGGGCCAGGGAGGCGGCCACCGTAAGCAAATCCTTGGGGTCGGCGTCCTTGACGGACCGGAGGGCGACGGCCAGATTTTGGGGCTCCAGGGCCTCCCTGACCGTCCTGGCGTCCCCGGAGGACAGCAGCTCATACAGGGTGTCCACCACCGTCTCCCGCTGCCGGCTGGACAGGCCGGCCAGCCAGTTTTTCAGGGTGCGGTCAATTAGGCGGCTTCCCTCGTCCACCTCCTCCAGGCGGACGAAATCGGGCCCCAGCACCTGCCAGGAATAGAGGTCGTGCTGAAACAGCCCCCTCTGGTCGCTCTCCACAACGGTGTGTGGCTCCTCATGGGTGAGCAGCAGCCCCACCACCGAGGACTTTGGCACAAAACTGCGGATGCGGGTGCGCAGCTCCTGATATCCCGGCCTGGCCAGCAGATAGGGCGTAACCCCCGGGCCGTCGAAGGACCATACCGTCTCAATCCGGTCCCGGACCTTCACGGTACACAGGGCTCCTCCGGCCACCGCAAGGTTGCCCCCCTTGGAGTGCCCCCCAAGGCGCAGGGAGCCCGGAAACTCCATGGCGAAGGTTTGGATATACTCCGCCGCCGTCAGCTGAGCGGGTGTCACATCTAAAAAGGACAGATTAAAATCCTCCTTCCAGCCCACCAGGGTGCCGTCGGTGCCCCGGAAGGCCAAAAAGACGGAGCCGTCCCCCGGCAGAACGGTCAAAGCGGCAAACTGGGTCTCCTCCCGCGGGATAAAGCGGCCGGCGCACCGGGCCAGCTCCATGGACCCAAACCGGGGCGAATCCGCCAAAGCCTTCAGCAGCTCCAGGTCCCTCTCGCACCGGCAGCGTCTTTGCCGGCCGGCGGGAAGGGCCAGAAATGCCCGGGCCGCCGCCGCCAGAGCAACCGGGGCTCCCGGCCCGGCGGGGACCAGGCCGTCAAAATGGACGTAGGACAGAGCGGACAGCACCAGCGCGTCCACCGCCCCGAAGGGGGCTCGCGCCAGGGACAGATCCCCCCGCCAGCTCAGATAGTCAAGCACATTTCCCATCCGGCTCACACCTCCCCCCCACTCTATGCTCCCGCCGGGAAAAAGGCTCATATCCCCCCCGGCACACGCATAGGATTGAAACAGCAAGAGGCGGGGAGTGTTGTGCTTTGAAAGGAAACATGGAGGAACGGGCCGAGCGTCTGGCGCTCTACATTCTGGAAAACCGGACCACGGTACGGGCCGCCGCACAAAAGTTTGGGATCAGCAAGAGCTCGGTGCATAAAGATTTGTCCGAGCGCCTGCCTACCTTCAACCGTACGCTCTATCTCCAGGTAAAAGAGGTGCTGGAGCAGAACAAGGCGGAGCGCCACATTCGGGGCGGCATCGCCACGCGGAAGAAATACAAAGGAGCTTGACAAACGCGGCGGGGCTTGTACCCCGCCGCGTTTTGTGTTAAAATGGCTCATACCGAACGAAAAAGGAGAAACCGCCATGAGCTATGCCGACCAGGTTTTTATTCAGAACTGTAAGGATATCCTGTCCCGGGGAGTGTGGGACACCGGCTGTCAGGTCCGCCCCCGCTGGGAGGACGGCTCCCCCGCCCACACCGTAAAGCTGTTTGGAGTAGTAAACCGCTACGACCTGCGCCAGGAGTTTCCCATTCTCACCGTGCGCAGGCAGTTCATCAAATCCGCAGTGGACGAGCTTTTATGGATCTGGCAGAAGAAGTCCAACAACGTGCACGAGCTGAATAGCCACGTCTGGGACGCCTGGGCCGATGAAACCGGATCCATCGGCAAAGCTTATGGATATCAGCTGGGGGTGCGCCACCACTACCCCCAGGGGGACATGGATCAGGTGGACAAGGTGCTGTGGGATTTAAAGCACGATCCCGCCTCCCGGCGAATCATGACCAATCTCTACAACCACCACGACCTGAGCGAGATGGCGCTGTACCCCTGCGCCTACTCCATGACCTTCAATGTGTCCGGCAAAACCCTCAACGGCATCCTGAACCAGCGCTCTCAGGACATGCTCACCGCCAACGGCTGGAACGTGATGCAATACGCCGTGCTGCTGCATATGATCGCCCAGGCCACCGGCTTTGAGGCCGGAGAGCTGGTCCACGTCATTGCGGACTGCCACATCTATGACCGCCACGTCCCTGTGGTGGAAGAGCTGATTCAGCGCGCTCCCTTCGACGCCCCCAAATTCAGCCTGGACGAGAGTGTCACCGATTTCTATCGCTTCACCCCCGCCAGCGTAAAGCTGGAGGGCTATCAGTCCCACCCCCTGGAGCAGAAGATTCCTGTGGCGGTTTAAAGAACCCGGACAAGGAGCCGAGTACCAGGAAACGAATGGAGGAACCCTATGAATGTCATTGTCGCGGTGGATCAGAACTGGGCCATTGGCAGAGACGGCGACCAGCTCGCCTATCTCTCGGAGGATTTAAAACGCTTCAAAAACCTCACACTGGGACATCCGGTGATTCTGGGCCGCAAAACCCTGTCCACCTTTCCCGGAGGACGGCCGCTGAAGGGGCGGCGCAACCTGATTTTGTCCCGGAATCCCGACTTTGCTCCAGAGGGGTCGGAGGTGTTCGGTAGCCTGGAGGCCGTGCTCCGGGCCGCCCCGGAGGACACCTTTGTCATTGGCGGTGCCTCAGTGTACCATGCCCTGCTGGACCGTTGTGACACCGCCTACATCACCAAGCTGGCCCGGAGCTACCCCGGCGCCGACTGCTGGTTTCCAAACCTGGATCAGCGCCCGGAGTGGCGCCTGGCAGAGGAGGGTCCGGAGCTGGAGGAACAGGGCATCAAATTCCGCTATGCCATCTATCGGAAACGATAAGCAAGCAGCCTCTCCCCCGAGAGGCTGCTTTTCATTTGAGGCAGTTTAAAATTGGAACACCGCGCCGGCGACGGCGGCAAGAGCGATAAAAGTCACCGGATGCAGCTTTTTCAGCGTTTTGTGCTGCATGCA
>JAAWCR010000076.1 GCA_022793355.1 Lawsonibacter sp.
ATTTCCCCAGGTCGTGGGCCAGTCCAGCAAGCCGTCCCTGGTCCTCCGCTCTAAAGGCGGCAGCAAATCCGGCACACAGCTCCGCCGTTCCATCCAGGTGCTCTAACACGGTCTGCCTGCGTCCATCCTGGGAAATATGGGCAAGATATACCATTTTGTCCCACTCCCTTTCCACTATTTCTGTATCATTTTACCATTCTTGGAAGCAAATGTAAAGCATTCATTTGCAGCTGTCAGCAGTTCCGCTCCCCCATTCTACCCTGTCGGTACTGGCGAATGTATCCGCCTGTGCAAGGAAAAAATGGATGCTCGGAACATCTACCTGACCAATCCAGCCTTCGACAAAATTCAGCCCAGAAACACATCCAGAGGTTAAAGGGCAAACAATGGAAAAGTGAGGGATGGCAACCATCCCCCACTTTTTTATGTCCTATGTTGAGGCCGAAACCGCCTGGAAAATCCACACCGGCGGCACAATTCCTCCACGGCCTGCCCCTGAGAAAAGCCGTTGTAAATCGCCCTGGCCCGGGGACTTTCTAAAATCTCCTCCAGGGTCTGTTCCTGTAGATTTCCAAGGGGAATGTCCCCCTCGTGGTCCAGACAGCAGGGCACCACCGTCCCGTCCCACAGCACCCCCACCTGGTCCCGCAGACCGTAGCAAAAGCTTGGCCTGTTTTCCTCAGGGGCGGTCAAGTCAGGCCAATCGAACCGCTCTCCCTTCTCCAGAAAAATACCGGGAGCCAGAGTGGTCCCCCTCCTGCCCTCCTTCCAGGGTCCAGGAAAAGTGCGTTCTAACGCCGACAATATCTCACCGTTGCGACCATTGACCCCCGAAGCACTCACGCCATCCAAATTCCAAAGTCGCAGGGCACACCGCTTCCCCGTTGCGGACGCTTGGCGGGTAAAGCGGATACAGGTATTCAGGTAACGCTCCAACTCGCCTCGTTCCCCGTTCCCCTCAAAGGAGTGAACGGAAATGCTCACCTTTTCCACCGCCGGACTGGAGCAGAGCAAATCGCTCCGCTCCTCCAGCAAAGTACCGTTGGTGGTGACCACCACCCGAAATCGAAGTGCACCGGCCAGTGTCAACAACTCCGCCAACTGTGGATGGAGCAGCGGCTCACCCATAAGGTGCAGATACAGGTACTCTGTGGAGGGCCGAAGCTTTTCCCCGTAGAGTCTAAAATGCTCAGGAGACAGAAAGCCTGTTTTCCGCCGGGTTCCAGGACAAAAGATACAATTCAGGTTGCAGACATTTGTAATCTCAAGGTAGGCTTTTTTCAACTGGCGCACGTTCCATCACCCTTCCATGGAACAATCCTACCATATCGCAGCAAAACGGTCAATAATTCACCCCGGAAATGTGTAGAAACCGCACCTCGTTAATGGGATAGGTAGACAGTGGACGATAATCATGGTCCTCACTGTGGGCGGCCACCAAAATGTTATCTAGCGTGGGGGGTTCACCCACCGCAACGATGACTGGGTTGTGGGCAAAGGGCCCAGCCACAAAACGAAGCTGCACAAAATCACCGGGCAAAACCCTGTCTATCCCTACCTCCTGCCCTACCGGCCCAGGGCTGTCCTTCTTCCGGGTGAGGAAGTTGTAAAAAAAGGGCACACCGGTCCAGGCAGGGGCGCGATTGTACTGGCTATTGTAATACCAGCCGAAGGTAGGGGTATAGTTCATCACTCCGGAGCCTGCATAAAGACACTGGGAGGCAAAGTTGGTGCAGTCGCCTCCCAGTTCGTCGAAATTGTAAAAGTCTGGGTTCCGGTGGTAGGCCCAACGGTGGGCGTAGGCCACCGCTGCTTGGCGGTCGTAGGGACGCAGCGTCATAGAGAAAACCTCCTTTTCCCCTATGCTATGCAGAGGAGAAAGGAAAAGTGCTTGTCAGGTTAACGCCCACTGAATGGCCCCTCTCACCCAGCTCCACATGTGGGGAAACTCCTCTATTACCGTATGCCAGACATCCTCTACGTGGTGTCCAAACTCCCGAAGGTAGGTAAATGTGCCCTCCGCTTCATGGATACCAACTGCCACATTTCCGTAGGCGGAACCGCCGATGGCCAACCCGTTGGACCAAGCTCCTCCACCGATGGCCAAGTAGTTGGAAAAGGCCCCGCCGCCAACCGCTAACCACTGTCCTATAGCGCATCCGCCTACGGCAAAGCCTCCGACAGCCATTCCACCCAAGGCTGCCAATCCCAAGCTCAGCCCACCTAAAGCCAAGAGCCCCAGGCTGACGCCGCCAAACGAGAACAGTCCCAAGGAACAGCCGCCAATCGCCACCACCCCAATAGAGCAATTTCCAATCGCGATGATTCCCTTGGCCAGTCTAGAACCAAACCCAAAGCGGATATGGATAAGCGGCAGGCCAAACACCTTTACAGGACTGACGTACTCATAGATTATACCACAGGACCATGTACCGATCCTCTGCGGATGATGCGATATAACGCAGTCCGGCCTCTCCCCTGCCTCCTCCAGACCCACCAGTTGATCCAGGGACATATCAAAGAGCTTAGACAGCTCCACCAGTTTCTCAAGCTCTGGGGTACTCTGTCCCATCTCCCACTTTGACACCGTCTGCCGGGTTACTTTAATCTGACTACCCAGTTCCTCCTGAGACCATCCCTGCTGTTTTCGCAGGGTCATTAGATTTTCCGCAAAACTCATGGAAAAACCTCCTTTTCTGCCTTTACCATAGCAAACAGCCTACACGCCGTCAAGCAAATGGCATTGGAAATCTGTCAACCAAAGTTAACATGGGACCAAACTGTTTCCTTTCAGAGGCATAAGGTCAACAAAATCTTTGTTTTCTTGACCTAAATTTTTCAAATACACCTCCGATTCCTCCCTCGACCGAAGTACCACTACATTTTTCTGTCCCTGATACTGCTTCAGCAGTTCATAAATTTGAGGCAGCTGGTTTTGAGGAAAATCTATAATACTACGACGATTTTTACAAACAGGTTTTGGACATCGCAGCGGTGAAGGTGTTTCATTACTTTAGGAAAGAAGAACGGAGAAAGCCTATCAGCACTCGCAGGGAAGAAGCTGCGAACATTGCAACGAGCACATAGGGCGTTATGGAAACAAATTTTTTCCCATATCTATTTCGGAGCATCTGGAACTGCTACGGCAGTGCAGCTTTGTACAGGCTGAGGTCTTTGGGGTATCAAATATGCAGATTGGATTGTTGGGAATAAAGCAATAAAAACAGGCAAACGGAGATGGAGTTTCCCCATCTCCGTTTACATGATTTTACATATACACCCTGTGGTACACTTTTTTCCCCTTCTTCACCATCAGGCCATCCCCTGACAGATCTGCGCTGGTATAGCTGACAGTGGCAGCGGCCACCTTCTCGCCGTTGACCTCTACTCCACCCTGTTCCACCAGGCGGCGAGCCTCTTTCTTGGAGGGGGCCAGCTTGCATTTGACCATCAGTTCCAGCACGCCGATTGCCCCGTCGGCAAGGTCCTCGGCAGTGAACTGGGTGGCGGGCACGTTGGACATATCGCCGCCCCCCACAAACAGAGCCTTAGCGGCCTCCTGAGCTTTGACCGCCTCCTCCTCTCCGTGGACCAGCTTGGTCAGCTCAAAAGCCAGAATCTCCTTGGCAGTGTTCAGCTGGCTGCCCTCCCACCGGTCCATCTCGTCAATCTGCTCCAGAGGCAGGAAGGTAAGCATCCGCAAACACTTGAGCACATCGCCGTCACCCACGTTGCGCCAATACTGGTAAAACTCATACGGGCTGGTTTTATTGGGGTCCAGCCATACCGCGCCCTTGGCGGTCTTACCCATCTTCTTTCCCTCGGAGTTAAGCAGCAGGGTGATGGTCATGGCGTGGGCGTCCTTGCCCAGCTTGCGGCGAATCAGCTCGGTCCCCCCCAGCATGTTGGACCACTGGTCATCGCCGCCGAACTGCATGTTGCAGCCATAGTGCTGGAACAGGTGGTAGAAGTCGTAGGACTGCATAATCATATAGTTGAACTCCAGGAAGGACAGCCCCTTCTCCATGCGCTGCTTGTAGCACTCGCACCGGAGCATATTGTTCACGGAGAAGCAGACCCCCACTTCCCGTAAAACTTCTACATAGTTAAGCTTGAGCAGCCAGTCGGCGTTGTTAATCATCATAGCCTTGCCCTCGCCGAACTCGATAAATCGCTCCATCTGCCTTTTGAAACAGTCACAGTTGTGCTGAATGGTCTCTGTGGTCATCATGGCGCGCAAATCGGTGCGGCCGGAGGGGTCACCAATCATACCGGTGCCCCCGCCGATGAGGGCAATGGGCCGGTTGCCCGCCATTTGCAGACGCTTCATCAGGCAAAGAGCCATGAAATGGCCCACGTGGAGGGAATCGGCGGTGGGGTCGAAGCCGATATAAAATACCGCCTTCCCCTCGTTAATCATTTTGGAGATTTCCCCTTCGTTGGTCACCTGGGCGATGAGTCCGCGTGCCTTCAGTTCTTCATAACATGTCATTTGTAATCTCTCCTTTCTTATAGTGGACCGGTTCCTATGGACTGTCGGGCCAGGACCACATTATACAGTACAACGCTGCCCACTACCACCATGGCCCCTATCAGGGCGACAGGACCGATCATCTCATGGTAAAAAATAGCTACTAAAATGGGGTTGAGAACCGGCTCTATACCTGACACCAGGCTGGCGGTGACGGGAGGGGTGGTTTTCAGACCCTCTACCATCAAAATATAGGCCATTCCCACCTGAAACACCCCCAGCACCAGCAGCGCAATAAGGATGTTTTGCGAAAATTCTTTTTCATACCCCAGGAAGGGTAAACCTACGGTCGCACTGATGACATCCCCCCAAAAAACAGAGGAAATGGGGTCACTGTCAGGCATGTCGTTCATCAGGAACACCCCGGCATAGGATACCCCGGACAACAGGGCCAGAATATTGCCCAGCATTCCCCCCGCCGACAGGCTGTCCACAAAAAACAGCAGTACGCCTCCCAGCACCAGACCACAGGCCAGCACATCCAGCTTTTTGGGCTTCTTGCCAAAAAAGAGGACGGAGAACAGAATCACAAAAATGGGTGCAGTAAACTGCAAAACAATGGCGTTTCCCGCAGTGGTCAGGTTATTGGCGACGGAGAACAGGATATTGGTGCCGCAGACGGCCACCGCCCCCACCAGCACCCACAGGTTCGTCCGGGGCCTATGGCGGGTGATTTTCAGATACAGCCCGATTACCAACAGGGCAATAGCGGTACGGGCTCCGTTGATGGCCATCCCGCTCCAGGGAATCAGTTTGATGCACAATCCCCCTATGCTGTACAATACAGCGGACAGGAACACGCACAGCGTACCCTTATGACGCGCTGACAAAACAATCACTTCCTTACAGAAAAGCCCTCTGCCCGAACACGGACAGAGGGCGTAATGAACGCGGTACCACCTCTGGTTCGCCCGTCCCTTGCGGGGCGGACCTCGTGAAGCCTATGGCTCCGGCGCGGTAACGGGCGCGGCCCGACCTGTCCCCTACTGCGCTCTCACGGTTCGGGCGGCTGCTCCAAGGGGTATTCATACGGCGCTCCCCTCCCCTGTTCCACCAAACCAGGGGCTCTCTATGCGGGAAATCGCGGTGCTACTTGTCCTTTTCTTCACAGTAGCCACTACTCTACCACAGTTTTGTACCTTTGTCAACCGAAAAAAGTCATTTTAGGGAAAGAACCGGTTTGGACCAAAGCGCTCCCTTTTTTCGTCAATGAGCGCTCGCAGTCTCTTCTGGAAATATATATCGCGGCGCCGATTTGGCAGTCTGAGCCGTCATAATCCTTGTTCAGCAGAAAATCGAATAAAAGCTCAGCCAGAACCTCATCACTTTGATATTTTGCCATGAACTTGTCAATATATGGTTCAAAACCGCCGATGAATTTGTATATCAAGTATCCCTTCAAAACTTCCTGATTCCAGATTCCGCTTTCGATTGGGCAGCACGCTTTTAGTTCCTCTCAATTTTCGAAATAAGTATACTTGGACATATCATCCCCTTGGAGCGTTTCGGCTGTAAATCAGCTCCGCAAACTGCCCATACCGCCTTACCTCGTCCAGGCGGAACCGCATTGTCCCCTCCTTCTGAGTGAACAGTGGTATCCCCTCCCCCAGCAGAACGGGGGCGACCTGGACAATCAGATGGTCTACCATGTCCCGCTCCAGCAGCGGGGCCAGAATGGTGTTTCCGCCGATAATCCAGATATTTTTATCCGGTCCCAGCTTTTTCACAAACTCCGCGGCATCTCCACTCACCGGAATAAATCCCTTCTGCGGCAGGCTGGAAGAATGGGTAAACACATAGTTTTTCGTGGTGGGGTAAATACTGGCGGCGTCCTCCAGCCGGGCAATCTCCTCAAAGGTCCGTTTGCCCATGATGGCGACGTCCATTGCACTGTAAAAGCGGTCATAGTCCGCTTCCTCCGGGCTGCCTGTCTCGTGAAGCCACGACAACCCGTGGTTTTTGTCCGCCAGATAGCCGTCCAAGGTAATACAGCCGTAGAAAAATACGCTCACGGTCTCTCCTCCCCCACTGAAGCTTCCAACATCTCTTTTTTTATCTCTTCCTCCATATTGATTGCGTACAGCGCATCCGCTTTTAATTTTTCCGGTACCCGGTCCAGATTATGTTCTAAAATGGGAAAAGGTGGCCATGTGTAGGAGATTAAAAGGTTTAGCGCATCGTCTGACACGTCGTAGTCTCCGGATGAAACAACAACGGTTTGCAGAAGCTCTTTCAGAGCCTCCTTCATGTCGGAGATGTCCTGTTGAAAATATGGATCCATAAACCAATCCAGAGCAAGCAGCAGGCTCAGTTTCCGACTGTTATCCCGGCCTAAAAGCACCTCCCGAATAGCTTCTATCCCCTTACGTACGATTGCTTTTTCGTCACCGCTGTAGGTTACGCATCGAACTTCCCCCATGCTTAAATCCTTGCCACGCCAGACTTCCGGGCGGCTTCGGCCACCGCCTTGGCCACAGCGGGACCCACCCGGGGGTCGAAGGCCTGGGGAATGATGTAGTCGTCCACCAGCTCCTTGTCGGAGATGAGCCCGGCCAGGGCCTGGGCGGCAGCCAGCTTCATCTCCTCGTTGATGTCGCTGGCCCGGACGTCCAGCGCACCTCGAAACAGCCCCGGGAAGGCCAGCACGTTGTTAATCTGGTTGGGGTAGTCGCTGCGTCCGGTGGCTACTACCCGGGCTCCTCCCGCTTTGGCATCGTCGGGGAAAATTTCTGGCGTAGGGTTGGCGCAGGCAAAGACAATGGCGTCCTTGTTCATAGTGGAAACCATCTCCGGGGTCACCAGATTGGGGGCGGACACGCCGATGAACACATCGGCCCCCTGCATTATGTCAGACAGTGTCCCCTGCCGTTTTTCCCGGTTGGTCACCTGGGCAATCTCACTTTGAGCCCAGTTCAGCTCGCCGCAGCCCTCATACACCGCGCCGAACTTGTCCACCAGAGTGATATCCTGAAATCCAGCCAGCAGCAGCAGCTTGGTAATGGAAATGGCAGCGGAGCCCGCTCCGGAGAGCACCACACGCACCTCTTCCTTTTTCTTCCCCACCACCCGCAGGGCGTTGGTCAGCCCGGCCAGGGCAATAATGGCGGTGCCGTGCTGGTCGTCGTGAAACACAGGGATATCACACAGCTCTTTCAGCTTCCGCTCAATCTCAAAGCACCGGGGGGCAGCAATATCCTCCAGATTGATGCCGCCGAAGGAGCCGGAAATGTTGTAGACCGTCTTGACAAATTCGTCCACGTCCTTGGTTTTTACGCAAAGAGGAAAGGCATCTACTCCGCCAAAGGTCTTGAACAGGACGCATTTCCCCTCCATAACAGGCATGCCCGCCTCGGGGCCGATGTCCCCCAGGCCCAGAACAGCGGAACCGTCGGTAATAACAGCCACCAGGTTGTGCCGCCGGGTAAGCTCGTAGCTTTTTGACAGGTCCTCCTGAATCGCCAAACAGGGCTGGGCCACTCCGGGGGTGTAAGCCAAGGACAGGGACTCTCTGTCATTAGCGGGCACAGTAGCCCTCACCTCAATTTTTCCCTTCCATTCGCCGTGCAGGCGCAGGCTTTCCTTTGCGTAATCCATAGGCGTATCTCCCCTTAAGTCAGTATAGTTTCCGCAGTTTTCATTATACTAAACTCTGGAAAAAACGCAATGGGCATTTGCTTTTTCAGCGGTTTATCAGCTTTCTTCTCACAAATCCACACTTTTTTGTTCTGATTTTATCGCTTTCGCCGTTGACGGAGACGGTCATTTCTGATAGAATGACGTTTAACTGGCATTTCAGTGTGAATAAATTGTAAACAGGAGGAAATTATGGAACATCATCACAGAGGAGAATGGGGAAGCAACTTGGGCTTTCTGATGGCCGCCGTGGGCTCAGCTGTGGGCTTGGGCAACATCTGGGCGTTTCCTTATAAAATGGGCGCCAGCGGCGGCTTTGCTTTTCTGGTCATTTACCTGATTCTGGCCGCCACAATTGGCTTTAGCATCATGCTGTGCGAGCTGGCCATCGGCCGGCGGGCGGGCCGGAGCGTACTGGTGAGCTATCAGCAGGTGGGCAGCAAGATGGGCACCGTTCTGGGCTTTCTGGCCATGCTCTCCCCTTTTCTGATTCTCAGCTTCTACACCGTTCTGGGCGCCTACTGCATGGAATATATGTCCCTGAATCTGGCCGACCTTGCGTTCGGCGTGGCCGCTATGGCGGGCATGTCTGGCGGCGATTCCTTCGGCTCCATGCTCACCAATCAGTTTGGCTCTGTCGCCTTCACATTCCTTTTCATCTTCATCTGCTTCCTCATTATCCGTGGCGGTATTAAGGACGGAATTGAGAAATTTAACAAAATCGGTATGCCCGCCCTGTTCTTTATGCTGGTCATCGTTATTGTCCGGTCCGTTACCCTGCCTGGGGCCAGCGAGGGTCTGGCTTTTATGTTCGCGCCCAACTTCACCCCCCTGAAGGAGGACTTTCTCAAGGTGCTCTCCACCGCCGGAGGGCAGATGTTCTTCTCCCTGTCCCTGGCCATGGGCATTACCGTCACCTACGGCTCCTATCTGAGTAAAAAGGAGAGCCTGGTGAAGAACTCCCTGATTATCATCATTTCTGACACCATCGTGGCTATCCTGGCCGGTATGGCCGTTCTGCCTGCCGCCTTTGCGCTGGGCGGCGCAAACGCGGAGAAGGCGGGACCCAAGCTGCTGTTCATCACCCTTCAAGACGTGTTCAACGCCATGGGTCCCACTGGTCCCATCTTCGGTGTGCTGTTCTATCTGCTGGTGATTCTGGCCGCCATTACCTCCGCCATCGCTCTGCTTGAGGTTCTGGCCACGTTCCTGTCTGACCGCATCGCCCTGAAGGGTCATACCCCCGACCGGAAGAAGCTGGTCACCATTATCTGCCTGGTAATTTTTGCCGAGGCCGCTCTGGTGGCCGCCGACGGCCTGGGTTCCAACGGTCTGTGGATCCCCTTCCACGAAACGGGCCGGAATCTGGGCGGTTCCTGGCTGGACTTTATGGACTTTATCTCTGAGGGCGTGGCAATGCCCCTGGGCGCCCTGCTTATGTCCATCTGGATTGGCTGGTTTGTCGGTCCCAAGATGGTCCGGGATGAGGTGGAACTGGAAGGCCATAGAATGGGCAGCAAACTGTATAGCTTCTTTAACTTCTGCATCAAGTTTATCGTCCCCATCGCTATGGCCTTTGTCCTGTATGGTCAGATGATGGAGTTTATGAAGATTCCAAACGCCTAAATATTATAGGGCGCACAGCTTAGCTGTGCGCCCCATATTTTTATTCAAGGCCGGGCTCGAACCAACTCAATGGCCTCCTTGCCGGTCATGTGTTCAATCTTCATCTCAAGTACACACACATGGGGCCACTCCCGCTGAATCTCTCCATGCCGTTCCTCCTGCGTGCTGTCCGGTGCGTATTTAAGGGCCAGCTTCTCAAGCGCCGCCCTCTTCTCCCTCTCGTTCTCGAGAATCCGGACTCGGCCAAAAGCAATCACGCTGCGGAAATAGGTCGTGTATTCCTCCGGGACAACTTCATCCTTATCGATGACACAGAAGGACGCTTTTTCACTGTGTCGAATCGCGTCCAGCTTATGGCCAGCCTTGGCGCAATGGAAGCAGAGCGTTTCCCCGTCAAAAACATAGCTGAGCGGAACAGCATAGGGATAACTGTCATCTCCTGACAGAGCCAATACCCCTGAGCTTTTCCGGTTCAGTATGTCCTCGGCTACGCTCCGGGACAACAACTGTTTTTTCCTCCGCAGCTCCCGAAACATGAAAATCCACCTCTACTTCCTTTTATGATAGTCCTCCGCCTGTGCCAGAAGCTCTGAGGCGCTTTGGCGCAGGACGTCGGTGACGGCGGCCCCTCCAATGAGCCGGGCCAGCTCGTCCACTCTACCCTCTTTTTCCAGCCGGGCCACATTGGTAAAGGTACGCCCCTTCTTCTCCCCCTTTTCCACGGAAAAGTGAGTATCTGCCATAGCGGCGATCTGGGGCAGATGGGTAACGCACAGCACCTGTTTGCGGCGGGCCACATCCGCCATCTTCTCGGCCACCTTCTGGGCCGCCCGGCCGGAGACGCCGGTGTCCACCTCGTCAAAGACCAGGCTGCCGATGCCGTCATCTTCAGCAAGCACGTTTTTCAGGGCCAGCATGATTCTGGCCAGCTCGCCGCCAGAAGCCACCTTCTGAATCGGCTTCAGTGCCTCGCCCAGGTTGGCGGACATGAGAAACTGCACCTGGTCCATGCCGGTATCATCCATCCCGTCCTGACCGGGGTTGGGGGCAAATTCAGCGACAAACTGCACCTTTGGCATGTCTAACTGGCGTAGCTCCTCTTGTACCCGCTTTTGCAGATGATCCGCGGCCTCCCTTCGGGCCTTGGACAGCCGCTCTCCCCTCTTTTTGGCCTCCTTTCTGGCCTGATCCAGCTCCTTTTCCAACCGTTGGATGGTATCATCGGCATCCTGAATCTGCTCCAGCTCCGCCTTGCACTGCTCCAAATAGTCCAGCATATCGGCCACTGTGGGGCCGTATTTCTTTTTCAGGCGGTAAATCACGTCCAACCGGCTCTCCAGCTGGTCCAGCTCCTCCGGGGAAAAGTCAAATTCCTCAGCAAAATCCCGCAAAATCTCCGCTGCATCGCCGGCGGCATACCGCAGCGCGGTGAGCTTCTCCTCCAGCTCCTCCAGCTGGGGGCTCAGCCGGGTCACAGATCGCACCGCTCCCTCCGCCTCGTCAATCAGGTCGCAGGCCCCTCGGCTGTCCTCTCCGCCGGACAGGGCAAACTGTGCCTCCTGAATGGCCTCCATCAGCTTCCCCGAACTGCGCAGCAGATTTTTCCGGGCATCCAGCTCCTCGTCCTCCCCGGCCCTCAGCTCGGCCCGCTCCAGCTCCTTGATCTGGTACTCCAGAGTATCCACTCTCCGGGAGCGCTCCGCCTCGTCCATCTCCAGCTCGGAGATGTTTTTGCGCAGCTGGGCCATCGAACGGTAGGCGCTCTGATACGGCTCCAGCAGGGGGGCTGTTTTTCCAAAGCTGTCCAGATAGCCCAAGTGGCAGTCCGGGTCCAACAACTGCTGTCCGTCGTGCTGGCCGTGGATATTCAGCAGCTGGCGACCCAGTTCCCGGAGCTGCGCCACCGTCAGGGGTCGGCCGTTTACCCGACAGGCGTTTCGCCCATCCCCCTGAATCTCCCGCTGGAGCATCAGCTCTCCCTCCGACACCGGAAAACCGTTGTCCTCCAGCCACTTCTGCGGCAGCGCACCGGTGAATACCGCATTGACCAGCGCCGACTTGGCCCCTGTCCGTATCAACTCACGGCTGGTCCGCTCCCCCAAAACAGCGCTGATGGCGTCAATGACGATGGATTTGCCGGCGCCCGTCTCACCTGTAAGCACGTTAAATCCACGGTCAAAACTGATGTCCGCCGACTCAATAATCGCAATATTTTCGATATGAAGCAAGGATAGCATCGCGCCTCACCTCCTGTTCTCTCTATTTTAGCAGCTTATGGACCTCGCCGCCGAACTGCTGGGCGAAGGAATTGTCCCGCATAATGAGAATACCTGTGTCGTCTCCGGCCAGGCTGCCCACCATGCCCTCGATATCCATGGCGTCCAAGGCGGAACAGGCGGCGGAGGCCAGGCCGGGCATGGTACGGACCACCACAATATTTTGGGCCACGTCCACGGAAACCACACCCTCTTTAAAAATATTGCGCAAACGGGTGTCTGACGCGGCAGAAACCTTGCGGTCAGATTGGGCATACCGGTAGCTTCCCGTACCGGTCAGCTCCTTCACCAACCGCAGCTCCTTAATATCCCGGGAAATGGTGGCCTGGGTGGTGGTAAAGCCGCGGGCTTTCAGCTCCTCCAACAGCTGATCCTGGGTATCAATGTCCTTGGACTGCACAATTTTCAATATCTCGCTCTGCCGTACGTTCTTCATGGGGTCAGTCCTCCCAGTTTTTGATTGATGACCTGATAAAAGCTGCGGTCAGCCAGCCGAACCAGCTGAGTGGACCGCTTGGACTGGCAGACGTCCACCCGGTCCCCGCCTGTCAGCCGGACTGCTTTCCCTCCGTCCACTGACAAGTATAAATACTTGCGGTTTCCTCTGGGAAGCTGGACAGTCACCACACGCTCCGGGGCCAGCACCATTGCCCGGGCGGTCAACTGATGGGCACAGACGGGTGTGACAATAATACTCCTGGAGGTCGGCTCCACAATGGGTCCGCCCGCCGACATGGAGTAGGCTGTGGAACCAGTGGGTGTGGCAATAATAACGCCGTCCCCTGTAATGGCAGTTGCTTTTACACGGTCTGCCAATACCTCCATCTCCGCCACACGGGCCATGGAACCTTTTGAAATCACAGCGTCGTTAAGGGCGGTATCCTGGCTAATCACCTTGTCCCCCCGAAGCACTTTGACATCCAGCATCATCCGCTCCTCAATGGTATACAGCCCGTGAGCCAGGGGGGCTAACAGCGTCAATTCACTACGCTCCAGCTCCGCCATAAACCCCACGCTTCCCGTATTGACCCCAAGAATGGGGACTCCGTGGGTCGTCGCATCTCGAGCGGCATGCAGAATAGTACCGTCTCCGCCAAAGCAGATAAGCAAATCGGCAGTGGCCAGTTCCCGGTCCAACAGAGACAGCGACACCTGCCGGGGCAAATCCAGCCGGTCCCCCTTCTTGGGCTGAAAGGGCAGACATAGAACCGTCTGTGCCCCGGCGTGCTCCAGAACCCGCCTGGCCTCCAGGGCTACCCGCAGTCCCCTGTCACGGTAGGGATTGGAACTGAGTACAATTTTCATGGCTGTTCCCCCCTCCAGGTGCTGTGGGACTGTTCCACCAAAGCTTTCAGGTCCCCCCCATAGGCGGGACCTTTCCCCGATTGCAGATAGCCTAAATATTCAATGTTTCCCTCTGGGCCTTTAATCGGTGAAAAGGTAATATCCTTTACAAAAAAGCCCGCATGGTTGGCGTGCTCCAAAAAGTGCTCCAGCACCTCCAAATGTATGGCCGGGTCCCGAACTACTCCTTTCTTCCCCACCTTGTCCTTTCCTGCCTCAAACTGGGGCTTAACCAGGCACACCGCCTGCCCCCCCTCTCTCATAAGAGGCCGCAGGGCGGGCAGAATCAGGTTGAGCGAAATGAACGACACATCTACGGAGAAAAAGTCCAACGGCTCGGGGATCTGCTCTTTTGTAAGGTAGCGGGCATTGGTACGTTCCATACATGCCACCTGCGGATGGGTGCGCAGCTTCCAGTCCAGCTGGTTGTACCCCACATCCACGGCGTACACCAGCTTAGCCCCGTTTTGAAGCATGCAGTCGGTGAAGCCGCCGGTAGAAGCGCCGATGTCGGCGCAGACCTTCCCCTCCAAGGCGATGTGCCAAAGCTCCATAGCCTTCTCCAGCTTCAGGCCGCCCCGGCTCACGTAGCGCAAGGGCCTCTTTTCCCGCACCTCAACAACGTCGTCCTCCTCCACGCAGGTCCCTGCTTTCAGCTGCTTTTGTCCGTTGACATAGACTTCCCCCGCCATAATGAGGGCTTGGGCCTTTTGCCGGCTCTCCGTCAAACCCAGTTCAGTTACCGCTACATCAAGACGGCGTTTTGCCACAGTGCAACACCTCCAGCGCTTTTTTCGCAATTCCCGCCCCATCCAGAAACAGGTCACGTTTCAGCAGGGCGGCGGCTCCGTGGGTCACAAAGCCTTGGCCGCAGTTGATCAGAATGGCTCTTGGGGAAAGACCCGCCAACTCCAGCCGGGCAGCCAGCCGCTGTCCGACGCAGCCTTGGGACGCCTGTTCCTCCGCAACCAGCATAACCCTGGTCTTGCGGACGGACTGCTCCACCAAATCCGAAACCAGGGGGCTGAGCTGATTCAGCTTTATCACCTCCGCTTGAACCCCCTGTTTTTCCAGCAAATCAGCGGCCTCTAAAATATCATTCATTTCCGGTCCATAGCCAACCAGAGTGATATCGTTCCCCTGGCGCAGTATGGCAGCCGGTCCCTCGCCGGCAGTGCCCATATAGCCGCCCTCTCCCCCACGGGGATAGCGTACTGCCACCGGGCCGGTTAGCTGAAAAAGCGCCCGCTCCAGCATAACCTCCAGCTCAGCAAAGCTGGCGGGGGCCAATACAGTCATATTGGGAATGGTATTCAAATAGGCCACGTCAAATACTCCGTGGTGGGTCTCACCATCGTCCCCCACCAACCCGGCCCGGTCCACACAGAATATCACATGGAGGTTGTCAATAGCCGCGTCATGGAGGAGCATATCATAAGCCCGCTGCAAAAAAGTAGAGTACACCGCAAACACAGGAATCCCCCCCTGCTTTGCCATACCAGCCGCCATGGAGACGGCGCACCCCTCGGCGATGCCCACGTCGAAAAAACGGTCGGGAAATTTCTGTGCGAAACGTTCAAGTCCTGTTCCTCCGGTCATAGCGGCCGTGACAGCACAAACCCGGTTGTCCTGCCCGGCCAAGCGGGTCAGGGTCCGCCCAAAGACCGTGGAAAAGTTCTCCCCTGCCTCCCGCCGGGGCGTTCCGGTAAGAGGGTCAAAGGGCGCAACCCCGTGAAAGGCGTCCGGGTTCTCCTCCGCAGGCAGAAAGCCTTTTCCCTTTACAGTCTTTACATGGAGCAGAACGGGCTCGTCTATGTCCTTGGCATACCGCAGAATTTTGGTTAGGAGGGATAGATTGTGCCCATCCACCGGCCCCAAATAGCGAAACCCCATATTCTCAAACATGCTGCAAGGCAACAGCGCCTGCTTCATCGCCTCCTTCAGCCGATGGGTCACGCGGTAGACCATCCGGCCCAGGGCAGTTGCGTTCATAATCCGGCGGTAGTGTTTTTTGAAGGTGAGGTACTGAGGCTTTAGCCGCTGCTTGGCCAGATAGTCCGCTACTCCGCCCACATTGGGCGTGATGGACATTCCGTTGTCGTTGAGAATGACCAAAAGCTGCTGACCGCACTTTCCCGCGTTGGACAGCCCCTCGTAGGCCAGGCCGCCGGTAAGGGCGCCATCCCCCAACAGGGCGATTACCTTATAGTTCTCCCCCAGGATTGTGCGCGCCCTGGCCATACCCAGCGCCACCGCCACCGAGTTAGAGGCGTGACCGGCAATAAAGGCGTCGTGAACGCTCTCCCCCGGCTTGGGGAAACCAGCGACGCCGCCGTACTGCCGCAGGGTAGACATTGCTTCCCGACGCCCGGTGAGCATCTTGTGGGTGTAACATTGGTGCCCCACGTCGAAAACCAATCGGTCCTCCGCGGTGTCAAATACCCGATGCAGGGCCACAGTCAGCTCCACCGCCCCCAGGTTCGAGGCCAGATGTCCTCCGGTCTGGGACACATCCTCCACCAGTTCTCGGCGCAGTTGGGCGCACAAAGCCTCTCCCTCCTGGTCGGTCAGTTGGAAGAGGATGGGGTGGTATGCCGTTTTTTCCTCAGACGTGGTCAAAGCACAATTCCCCCCTGGCATTCAGCGATTTCGGCCGGCCAGCCACCGGGCCAGCCAGGTATGGAAGGACGGATTATCAAAGGAGCTGAGCGCGTCAATTCCCTGCCGGGTCAGCAGCTCCACCTGAACCGCGCAGCCATCCAGACCAAGGCTGGTGACAAAAGTACTCTTTTCGTTTATTCTGTCGGATCCCACCGGCTTGCCCAGTTCCTCCTGAGAGCTGGTGACATCCAGCATATCATCCCGGATTTGGAAGGCCCGACCAAGGGCTTGGGCGTAGGTTCGTACCTGGGCCCGCTGTTCCTCAGTTCCCCCGGCGGCAATACAGCCCAGCTCAGCGGCGGCGGAGATTAGGGCGCCAGTCTTTAGGCTCTGGAGCAGCTCAAGCTCCTCCCTCTCCAATCCCCGGCCCTCCCCGGCCATGTCCAGCGCCTGACCGCCTACCATGCCGGCGGATCCGGCGGCATGAGACAGGCATTTAACTGCCTCCACAATCCGGCCTGCGGGCAAATCGGCCCGCGTGAGCTGGTCAAAAGCGGCGGTCAGCAGGGCGTCTCCCGCTAATATCGCGGTAGCCTCCCCATAAACCACATGGTTGGTGGGCCGTCCCCGGCGCAGCTCGTCATCGTCCATGGCAGGCAAATCATCGTGAATCAAGGAATAGGTGTGGACCATCTCTGCGGCGCAGGCAAAGGGTAGAGCCGCCTGCACATCCCCACCGCACAGGCGGCAGGTCTCCAGCGTGAGGATAGGACGAATTCGTTTCCCTCCGGCCAGCAGTGAATATTCCATAGCCTCCTGTAAGTCGGCGCAGCGGGGCTCCGCGACAAACGCATTTTTCAAATATTCCTCAATCAGCACAAGGTCTTGGGTCATTCTGTCTGTAAAGCTATTTTCCATGTCAGTCACTGCCTCCGAAAGCCTCCTCTACCACTTCGCCGTCCTTTCCGGCGGTAAGAAGGGTTACCTTCTGCTCCGCCTCGTCCAGTTGTCTGGTACACTCCCGAAGCAACTTAGCCCCTTCCTCAAAGAGGGCCATCGCCTCTTCCAACGGAGCGTCTCCCTTCTCCAGCAGAGCCACAATCTCCTCCAGACGGGCCATGGAACCCTCAAAATTCAGCTTCTTTTTCGCGGCCATAGGCGCTCCCTTCTCCTTTTACAATATCTTACAGTCCACGCAGCCGTCCGACAGGGTCAGCTTCAGACGATTTCCTGACGCGGCCTCCTTTACTGAGGTCAGTACCGTTCCATCCTCCCGCTGCGCGATGGCGTAGCCCCGGCCCAACACCTTCAGGGGGCTCATGGCGTCTAAGGAGGCGGCCAAGGCGTTCAGCCGATCCCGCCGCTTCGTGACTTCACGTTCCGCCCCGTTAGGCAGGGCACCGGAAAGAACGGTCAACCGCTCCCGCTGGCTGGAGGCGCTGTTTCGCAGGCCATGGGCCAGCCGGCTGCCCTGAAAGTCCAGCAGCATCCGCTTCTCCCGGAAATAGGAAACGGGGTCCGTTATAGGACGGCTGTTGGACAGCCGGTCCAAAAGCTGCCGGCAGCGGTTTAGCCTGACGGCCATGCTTCCCTCCAGCCGATCCTTTCCGCCCAACAGAACAGCATAGATTTCGTTCTGGTCGGGCACTGCCAACTCGGCGGCGTTAGAAGGGGTGGACGCCCGCAAATCGGCCACAAAGTCGGCGATGGTTACGTCGGGCTCATGGCCTACGGCGGAGATAACAGGGGTGTCGGCATCGTAGATGGCCCGGGCTACTACCTCCTCATTAAAGGCCCACAGATCCTCCATGGAACCGCCCCCGCGGCCGGTGATGAGCAGATCAGCTACCTGTTTCTGGTCCGCCCAACGGATGGCAGCGGCGATCTCCTGGGGCGCCTCCGCCCCCTGGACCCGCACCGGGATCACCTTAACCTCAGCCAGAGGCCACCGGACCCCTAAAATACGAATCATATCCCGAACCGCCGCACCGGCAGGCGACGTAATCAGGGCAATTTTCCCAGGGAATTCCGGAATAGGTTTCTTGTGGGCCGGATGGAAAAGCCCCTCTCTGGCCAGTTTTTCCTTCATCTGTTCAAAGGCCAGCGCCATATCCCCCACCCCTTCGGGCGTAAGGCGAGCACAGTAGAGCTGATACTGCCCGTCGCGCGGAAAGACGGTCACCCGTCCGGCGGCAATCACCTGCATCCCGTTCTGAGGGCGGAATCGCAGAGACTGGGCATCTCCCCGGAACATGACGCACCGCAAAGCGCCTTCCCCATCCTTCAGCGTAAAATAGTGGTGCCCGGAGGGGTACATTTTGTAGTTGGACAGCTCCCCCCGCACCAGCAAACTGGACAACAGCCGGTCTCGGTCCATCATACTTTTCAAATACTGTCCCACCTGGCCGGGGGTCAGTATGGTACTTTCCCTCATCAACTTTCCTCCCTGTGGGCCGCCTCCAGCGCCCGCCACGTGAGGACAGCAGTACCCATTGCGTTGTCCGTGGAAAATTGGGGCTGGGCAAAAACCGCCCCACACAGGGAACTCAATCCCTCTCGCAGCTGTGAGTTCGAGGCCACTCCCCCGGAACAAAGAACCGGCAGACCGGGATACCTCCGCTGCGCTTCCTCAGTAGTACGCCACACCACATTGGATACCGCATCAATGGCAAAGCGGGCAATGTTGGCTTTCTTCTCCCCCTGCTCCACCAGCTTCTTTACCTGGTTTTCCATTCCAGACAGAGAGAACGTCAGATCCTTCTGCTTGACCCTCGGTTCGTAACAGGCATCCGCCTGGGCATACAGCCCGTCCAGCGCTTTGCCCGCCGGGAATTGCAGCCCCAGCAGCACACCCGTACGGTCAATAAGCTGTCCGGCGGACAGGTCGCTGGTGCCGCCGATAATTTCGGCTGTCACTGTAAAGCGTTCCGGCTTTACAAGAAGTAATTCCGTCGTTCCTCCTGACAGGTGCCAGGCCAAAAAGGGAGCGTCCAGCATCTCCAGCCGTCCAGCGGACCAGGCGGCGGCAGCTAAGTGACCCTGTTGGTGGGAATGGGAGTAAAAGGGAACCTTTAAAGCGGCGGCGATTCCCCGCCCCTGGGATTCTCCGGCCAAAAAACAGGGCATGTAGGAGCCCTCCACTGCCCTCGGCCGGGTGGAAGCGCCCACCGCCTCGATTTCAGCCAGCTTTCCCTCCTCGGAGAACCGCTCCAGCAGTTCGGGCATCCGTTTCACATGCTGAAACAGCGCGTTGCTCTGCCGCAGCCCCAACTCGCCGGGCCGCACATCCAGCAGATGGCTGGCATAATCCCCTGCCGTTCCGTCAAAGACGGCGGCGGAAGTGGTATAGTTGCTGGTATCCAGTCCTAAAACAAGCATTATTCCTCCGCCCTCTTCTTCTCCGGTTTCGGCGGGGTATCCTCAAACTCCGTGCGGACAAAGGAGCCTAAAATGCCGTTGAGGAAGGACACCACCTCAGCTGGTTCATACTTTTTAGCAATCTCCACCGCCTCGTTAATCGCGGCGGCGTTGGGGATATCTGGCATGTAGAGCACCTCATACATCGCCGTGCGCATAACCGCCGCCGCCATACGGGGGATACGGGCGAAGGACCATCCCACCGAGTAACGGCTGATACAGTCGTCCAACTCTGGCCCGTGAGAAAACACGCCCTGAACCAGGTCCCGTATGTAGCGTTCCTGCTTCTCATTGGGGAACTGCTCATAGAGGGCCAGCTCCTCCGACAGCTCCTGAAACCTCTCCCGGGTCAGCTCAGCGTCCAGGACCTCCTGTGCGCTGCGGGTGTCAAATCCCAGGGAAAAAATAATGTGCACTGCAATCTCTCTTGCGCTGCTTCTTGTCATAGGTACAGCCTCCCATTTATCGGTCCATAATCTTTCTAGAGTATTATATACATGAATATACAAAAAGAAAAGCCCCATTTTAAAAATCTTTTTAAGCTATCATTTCCTTCCTGATTCTGGCCGATATATAAAAAACGTCCGCACAACTGACGGTTGCTCTGAATTTTAGTCCATGCAACGGGGATGCGGTTTACTTTCGGGCGTGCACTTCTTACAATGAACGGGGTGAGCATATATGGAGTTGAAGAAAAAGCTTTCCCAACTGCGAAAGGCCCGGGGGCTGACACAGCTGGAGCTGGCCGAGGCCCTAAAGGTCTCTCGCCAAGCCGTGTCAAGATAGGAGGTGGGAACGGCAGTCCCCTCGCTGGAAAACCTGATAGCCCTGAGCAATCTATACAATGTGACACTGGAATACCTGATTCATGACGAGCTTGGGCTGGCGGAATGCAGCTAGGCAGTGCATGTCCGTATAGGCAGCAACCGGCAGAGGGTCCCTGCGTTCGGGTATCTGATTTCCGCCATCTTACTTTTGGCTTTCGCCGCTGGGGTGCTGATGCTTCGCCCCAAAATTCGTGTCGCAAAGAGGCACTGGATACCATGTTTAATATGGGCATCCTAACTCGGGAGCAACGCAACTTTTTTACGGCGTCAAGGAGATAACCTGGGCCGCTGGGCAGACAGAATTTCGTGAGAGGCCGCTGGAAGAGGGGTTCATGAATCGAGAAGCGCAGTTGGAACAGGAGCTCTACCGCCTGTCTCCTCTGGCCAAATCGGTGACGCTGGACGACCTCTTTTCCTGGCTGGAACAATAAGAAAGCAGGGACGCCTGAGCGTCCCTGTCTTTTTATCCGTAGAACTTGTGTCCGCCAATGGTGGCAATATGCCGCTTGTTGCGGGCGGCCCAGCTGGTAGCACCAGAATCGAAGTACAGCGCGCCCTTCGTCTCCTCCACCTCTCCCCCGTCCATCACCAGCTTGGCGGCAATGATGCTGGACTCAGAGGGTTCCGTAGCGGCCAGGACCCCGGACTTGTAGGTGCTGAACTGGTTTTTCTGTGCCAGCACCCCCTCTACCGTGTCCGGAAAAATGGGGTCGGCCACCCGGTTGAGCACAACGTTGCCCACGGCCATCTGGCCCTCCATGGGCTGGTTTCCGCTCTCCCGGAAGATGACCCGGGACAGCCAAAATAAATCATCCTGATTATAGTAGCTGTCGCCGGGCTGAATCGCGCCGGAGCCCCGGGTTACCGTGACCACACCGGTGGCGCCGTCATAGCCTACGGAGGCGCCGAAGGCCTCAGCCACCACGCGCAGGGGGACGGAGAGCTGACCTCCCTCGCTCACTTGAACCAGCTCAGGTACATAGAGATACCGGCCATTGGCCTCGATATAGAGCTGGCCCACCCGAGCGTTGATGGACAGCGACCCTGTGGTAACCGTCACATTTTTGCCGTCCCAGGTAATCTGGACCGTGGGGTCCAGCAGCTGAGACATGGCTCCCAAGGAAACATAGGTGGTACTGCCGTGCATCCGTTTCCCCAATGTAACAGGCGCAGGCTGCCCGTCAATGAGCAGGCTGGGGTCGCCGGTAACCGCAGGGGCGGAAGCGTCGCTGGAGCTGGATTCGGAGGCCTCGTCGTCGTCCTTCATACTGCCGGAACCGACGCCTACAGCGTCTCCCAGAGAATCGGCGCCCACTGCGGCGGCAATCCCCTGTGCGAATTGTACGTTGAGCGATTTCGCTTCAGTATCAAGTACCGTCCCGCTGAGAACGGCACTCTCCTCCTCTGCCAAGAGGGCGGAAGCCGGGTCCTTTGGAACCGCAGCAGCGCCCATCAGGAGGAGCATGGCAAAGACGCCCAGCACAGCGGAGAAAAGCTTGCGTTTCAATGTCTGCACTCCTTTTCGTTTTTTGGTACGCTTTTGTCAGAATTATGACAACTAAAAGCAACGGTCTGTTACTTTTGTAACCACATTGTAACTAATTTAAACTTTCATTGCAAGGGCAAAACTGCCTATAAATCCTCTTGTAGCTCCACATACTTTGTACTATATTTACAAGAATATTGCCGTCGCACCCAGTTTTCCCCAATCCCAGTCAACACCTGACAAAAGGTGTGCGCATAAAACAAAGCCCTCTCCCAGCCCTAAACAGCCAGAGAGAGGGCACTGCCGTGGCACTAAATGCCTCGGTTCAAGGTTTTGCGCAAACGGATTTTTCCCGCCAGAGCCTGGTCAAGCATCTCCAGAAATGTTTCCCGATCCTCCGGCAGGCCGCCCTTCAGGGGCAAATAGTTGGAGGCGTGGTTGCTGGTGAAGTGGAGAGGGGCTACATCCAGATGCTCAATTAAGAGGCGGCACTCCTCCAGTACATGGTCAGCAGAACAGACCTCGAACCGCCCAGCCAGCACATCCTCCCCCAACGGAGTGCCCTTAGCGGGGGCAAATGTCATGGCGGACAGATGCCGGGGCTTCATGGCGTTTATCATTTTGGCGGTAGACAGGATGTGCTCTTCCCAGTCTCCTCCCTCCCCGTTGGCCCCAGTCATGCCAAGAATCACAGTGACCCACAGGTCAATGCCAGCCTCCACCAGCCGCTGCCCCGCCAGAAGCATCTGCTCGGCCGTGCAGCCTTTGCGGATAAATTGCAGCACCTGTTCGCTTCCGCTCTCCACCCCCAGATAGGCCCGGGACAGCCCCGCCTCGTGGAGGGCGCGCAACTCCTCCGGCGTTTTGGACAGGGTGCTTTTCGGCCCGGCGTAAAGGGTCACCTTCTCCAGCATGGGGAATCTGTCGTAGAGCTTGCGGAGAATTTGCAGCATCTCCTCCGTCTTTATAATGATGGCGTCGCCATCCATCAGGAATACCCGCCGCAACTCCGGGCCGTAGTAGTCCCGGGCCATGTCGATATCCTCCAGAATGTCCGCCACCGGACGGATACAGAATTTCTTCTCCTTGTACATCCCACAGAAAGTACACTGGTTGTTGGAGCACCCAATGGTGCATTGGAGCAGATAGCTCTTCCACTCCCCCGGCGGACGGTAGAGTAAATCGCTGTCGTAGCGCATATTGTAAAGCTCCTTTCCTTTATAGATTCTCCAAGCTCTGTCCGTCCCGGAAAACCTTCCTGATATTCTTCTCCACCTTGTTCCGGGGCAGCATGACCTCGTGCCCGCAGCCCTGGCAGCGCATTTTAAAGTCCATCCCCACCCGCAACACCAGCCACTCC
>JAAWCR010000077.1 GCA_022793355.1 Lawsonibacter sp.
AGGAACGTTTCGGGGATTGGGGAGAAGATTTTGGAGGGCCTGCGGGAATACGCGGCCGCCGAACATTAAGTGAGGGGTCAACATGGCAAAAATTTTAGTGGTAGACGATGAACAGGTGCTCATCAAAGGCATCAAATTCAACCTGGAGCGGGAGGGCTACCAGGTAGAGTCAGGCTGTGACGGCGAACAGGCGGTGGAGCTGGCCCGAGAGGGCGGCTTCGACCTGATTCTGCTGGACCTGATGATGCCAAAGATAGACGGGCTCCAGGCCTGTATGCGCATCCGGGAATTCTCCAATGTCCCCATCATTATGCTGACGGCCAAGGGAGAGGACGCGGACAAGCTCATGGGCTTTGAGTGCGGCGCTGACGATTATATTACCAAGCCCTTTAACCTCCTGGAGCTGAAGGCTCGGGTCCGGGCTCTGCTGCGCCGCTCCGGCGCGGCGGACCAGAAAAGCGGCGGGGCTATTCTCTCCGCCGGCCACATCAAGCTGGACACCGGCGGCCGGGCCGCCTGGCGGGACGGCGCTCCCGTGGAGCTCACCGCCAAGGAATTCGACCTGATGGAGTTGCTTCTGCGCAATCCGGGCAGAGTGTACAGCCGGGAAAATCTGCTCAATGTGGTGTGGGGCTATGAGTATATTGGAGACTACCGCACTGTGGACGTTCACGTCCGCCGTCTGCGGGAAAAGCTGGAGCTGGACCCCGCCAACCCCGAATTTATCCGCACCAAATGGGGCGTGGGCTACTATCTGGCAAAGGTTTAGGCGCTGTTTGAAGCAAGTCCCGGACAAAAGGAGGTGCGCTCCACGAACAAAAAAAATAAAGTTCCCTTTTTCGCGTCCTTACAGGTCAAATACGCTATGAGCTACTTGGCGATTTTTGCGGTGGTTCTGGTGCTGCTGAATACCTACCCCGTGATGGCCTCCCAGGACCTGCTGTTCACCTCCAAGCGGGATTCCCTCAAAAGCCAGTCGGCGGTGATGGCTTCCGCCCTGATGGAGCTGGAGTCCCTGTCCTCCGACCAGGTGGCCAGGGTTATGAACATGCTGGACAGCATGGGGTTGGCCCGTATTCTGGTCACCGACCCGGCGGGGCTTATCCTCTACGACAGCACCCGTCAGCCCGAGGAGGGGGGCGAGCCGCAGGAGGGGGAGTCTCCCCCGGAATACCGCTACGCCCTCTACCAGGAGGTGGTGTCCGCCCTGCGGGGAAACGATGTGTTTTACTCCAGGTACAGCCATCAGGTGTTCACCTCCACCGCCGCCATGCCCATTGTATACCGGGGCATGATCATTGGGTCCATTTACATTCTGGAGGTGGACCCGGCCCAGGGGGAGCTGCTGTACAGCTTGCAGCAGAATCTGCGCAACATCTCGCTGGTGATTGCGTTTGTAACTCTGGTGATGTCCACCCTGTTTTCCAAAATGCTCACCGCCCGCATTGCGGCCCTGCTGCGGGCCATCCGCATTGTGGGCGAGGGGGAGTATGGCCACCGGCTCCAGCCCGTGGGCCGGGACGAGATGGCCCAGCTGGCCGGGGAATTCAACAACCTTACCGACCGCCTCCAGAGCACGGAGGAGGTGCGCCGCCGCTTTGTCTCCGATGCCAGCCACGAGCTGAAAACCCCCTTGGCCTCCATCCGTCTGCTGGCCGACTCCATTTTGCAGACCGACGAGATGGACCCGGACATGGTGCGGGATTTTGTGGGCGAGATCGGCTCCGAGGCGGAGCGGCTTACCCGCATTACGGAGCATCTGCTCTCCCTCAGCCGGCTGGACAGTCTGCCCGCCGGGGAACGCTGGGCGGTGGACGCCGCCCAGGTGACCGAACGGACCGCGGCTCTGCTCCAGCCGGTGGCCGACGCCGCCGGGGTGACGGTAGAGCAAAGCCTGAAGCCGGGCTGCTTGATCCTGTGCACTGAGGACGATCTGTCCCAAATTTGCTTTAATCTGGTGGAAAACGCCATCAAATACAACTTCCGTGGAGGAAAGGTTTTTGTGGCGGTGTACCGGGACGGAGACCAGGTCCTGTTGGAGGTGGGGGACACCGGCGTGGGCATCCCCGAGGATGACCTGCCCAAGGTGTTTAACCGCTTCTACCGGGTGGACAAGGCCCGGTCCCGGGCCGCCGGCGGCACCGGCCTGGGGCTGTCCATCGTCCGGGACACCGCCCGCCGCCACAACGGCTGGGTCACTGCCCGGCCCCGGAACCCGGAGGGGAGCCTGTTTACCGTAGGCTTTCCCAAATATATTCCGGACCCGGAGGGAAAGGGGGCGGAGCAATGAGAAAACAGCGCTGGCTGACTGCCCTGCTGGCTGTGGCCCTTCTGTTGGCCGCCTGCGGCGGAAAGGAGGCCGAGAACCTGGAGGACGGCTGCGTCCTCTGGTTCTGTACCCCGGCGGGCGAAAATCACGGCCCCGCCCTGATCTCCCAGCCCTGTACCCTGGAAAACCCCGGCCCCGAGGAGCTGCTCACCGCCCTGCTGGCCGGTCCCGCTTCGGAGGAAAGCCTGTCTCCCTTCCCGCGGGGGGTCACGGTGCGGCAGTGCATCCCGGATGAGGAGCGGCCGGGGGTGCTCCTGGTGGACCTGTCCGAGCAGTACGGCGCCCTGGCCGACGTCTCCCTCACCCTGGCCGACTACTCCATCGTCCTCACCCTGTCACAGCTGGAGGGGGTGGAGGGGGTGGAGATCACCGCCGGCGGCCACCGGGTCAGCTACCGCAGCCACCAGCTCCTGAACGCCCAAGAGGCCGTGCTGCGGGACGAGCTGGCGGATACCGCTTCCTAGGAAGGGGCCGCAGCCTCGCTCAATTGAGCGCCGGTCATGCCGTTACCGGCGGCGCCCGTCCCGAAAAAATACTTGACAAATTGTGTGTTTGTCTGTAATCTTAGGTCTATTCAAAGGAAAGAAGGCGTTCATTATGAGCGATTATAGAATCAATACCAAGTGTGTTCAGGGGGGCTACACCCCCGGTAACGGCGAGCCCAGGCAGATTCCTATTATCCAGTCTACCACCTTCAAGTACGCCACCAGCGAGGACATGGGCAAGCTCTTCGACCTGGAGGCCAGCGGCTATTTTTACACCCGCCTCCAGAATCCCACCAACGACATGGTAGCCGCTAAAATCTGCGATATGGAAGGCGGAACCGCCGCCATGCTCACCTCCTCTGGCCAGGCGGCCAACTTCTATGCCATTTTCAATATTGCCAACTGCGGCGACCATGTGGTGTCCTCCTCCACTATCTACGGCGGCACCTACAACCTCTTCCACGTCACCATGCGGAAGATGGGCATTGACTTCACCTTCGTCTCCCCCGACTGCACCGAGGAGGAGCTGAATGCCGCCTTCCGGCCCAACACCAAGGCGGTCTTTGGCGAGACAATCGCCAACCCCGCCCTCACCGTGCTGGACATTGAGAAGTTTGCCAGGGCCGCCCACGCCCATGGCGTGCCCCTGGTAGTGGACAATACCTTCGCTACCCCCGTCAACTGCCGGCCCTTTGAGTGGGGCTGCGACATTGTGACCCACTCCACCACCAAGTATATGGACGGCCACGGGGCCGGCGTGGGAGGCTGCATTGTGGACAGCGGAGCGTTTGACTGGCTGGCCCATGCTGACAAGTTCCCCGGCCTGTGTACGCCCGACGACAGCTACCACGGCATTACCTACGCGGAAAAGTTCGGCCAGGGGGGAGCTTTTATCACCAAATGCACCGCTCAGCTCATGCGGGACTTCGGCTCCATCCAGTCCCCGCAGAACGCTTTTTTGCTGAATCTCGGGCTGGAAAGCCTGCACGTGCGCATGCCCCGCCACTGTGAAAACGCCCTGGCGGTGGCCCAATATCTCAAAGCCCACCCTAAGATCAGCTTTGTCACCTACCCCGGTCTGGAGGGGGACAAGTATTACGATCTGGCGCAAAAGTATATGCCCAACGGCACCTGCGGCGTGGTTTCCTTTGGCTTCCAGGGGGGGCGGGCCGCCGCCGAGACCTTTATGAAGCACCTGAAGCTGGCCGCCATCGAGACCCACGTGGCCGACGCCCGCACCTGCACCCTGCATCCCGCCTCCGCCACCCACCGGCAGATGAACGACGAGGAGCTGGCCGCTGCCGGGATCACCCCCGATCTGGTCCGCTTCTCCTGCGGTATTGAGGACGCCGCCGACCTGATTGCCGACATTGACCAGGCCCTGGCGCAGGTCTGAGGAGGGGCTGCGGGAATGAAAAATGCCGGAACAATTTTAATTTACAACTGCTCTGGGGAGCCCTTTTCCAAGCTGAAGCAGATTTTTGCCATGCTCCGCCTGCGCATGCGGGTGGTGGAACCCAGCCGCTACCACATCTCTCTGGGTGAGCTGGCCCAGGGCAAGGGGGAGCCCGGCGCGGAGGCCGAGCCCCTGCCAGAACCTATGCTGGTGTTCTGCTATATGCCCCAGGCCCTGCTCAATCAGGTGCTGGAGGTGATTCGGGTGGCCAAGCTGCCCCCCATCTCTCTCAAGGCGGTGCTCACAGACACCAATCAGGACTGGAATACCCACCAGCTCTATGAGGAGCTGCTCAAGGAGCGGAATTCTTTTGCCGGAGAGGCAAAAAATCCTTGATTCATTTCAAGTTGTATGATGATAACGGAACAAACGGCTGAGCCCCAAGGCTCAGCCGTTTGTCTTGTTACAAAACCAGTTCCCCCTGAAAGATCTGGTTTATGATGTTGGCCGCCGCCCCCATCTGCTGGGCCTCCCTGCCGAAGTGCGCCCTGCGAACCAGGATCGTCTCTCCGCCCCCGGTCCGGTTCAAGGTGCCCTCCAGCATGCTCACATGGCGGTCAGACCAGTCTACGCAGTCGCCCCCCAGGACAATGAGCTCCGGATGGAGCAAACTCACCGCACCGGTGAGGGCCACTGCCACGTCGTCCACCATCTCCGCCATAATCTGCTCCACCTCCGCCACCCCGGATAAGCGGCAGAACTGGGGAAACTTCAGCTTGCGCCGGGCGGCGCGGCACAGCTTATCCAGCACCACAGGGGTGGAGGCGTACAGCCCCAGGCAGCCCCGACCCCCGCAGCTGCACATGGGGCCCTCCCGGTCAATGCTCACGTGGCCCAGCTGACTCCGCCTCCCCCGCCCACTGCGGTATACCTTCCCCCCGCTGATGATGCCGGCACAGATCTGGTGCGAAATTCCCAGAAAAACAAAGTCCTGTACCTCCCGTCCCGTGCCAAAGAGCTTTTCCGCCAGGGCGGCGCTGGCCCCATCCCAGCCAAACGCCACAGGCATGCGGTAGCGCTCCTCCAAAAAAGCGGTTATATCCACCGGAACGGAGCTGGCCACACCAATCCCCACAAGGTTCCCCTCACCGGCCAGTAGCCGGTCCAGTACCTCGCAGGCGTAAACCTTCAGCCGGTCTGGCTCCATGCTGAGGAACGAGACCTCCTCCCGCTTTATCACCTTCAAGGTGAGAGTGCACAGCACCGCCTCAACCCGGTCCCGGCAAATCATCAGTCCCGCTGCCCGGGGAGCGCCATCCGTCAGCTGTAAGCGGATGGGGTTTCGCCCGCAGATCCGGGTCTGCTCCTGTGCGCACTCCTCCACGATGCCCCGTTCCATAAAATCGGCGATAATGTTGGTCACCGTCATCTTGGCCAGCCCGGTGGCCCGCGCTAGCTCCACCCGGGAACCGCACGCCCCTGTGGCAATCAGCTGCAAGACCAGCCCACGGTTGTGCTGCTTGGATAGGGCACTGTTGTGCCCCCTGCCTGGTTCGGTTCTCACAGTACTCCTCCTATCGCAATTTGTACATTTATTATACCATTCTAGCACAGGCCGCCAGGAAACGGAAGAGGAAATTTTCTTTTTCCACTGGAGTCCGGGGGCATCTCTTATTTTTTCCGTCATTTTGCCGATAACTAAACATACACGACGGTTTCAGCGGAACCCGGAAGCCGTAAACGCGGCTTCGTGGGAAGGCTCCATCGTCGGCAAAGCGGCCTGTACCGCAGGCCCGGTGACGGAAAAAACTCCGTTTTGCTGACGATATGGTTCAAAAAGGAGGCGCGGCAATGGGAGAGCTGGAAATTCGCGGGAACAGAAGCTTTGTTGTTCCCCAGCATCAGAGTGCGGTCAAGGCGGACGCTCCGTCCAAAACCGGCCATGTACAAAGTCCAAAAGCAGCCGGGACCCCGGGCTATACGGTTTCAAACAGCCTGCAAGAACTCATGACCAGGGTGAGTCAGGCGGAAGGCCACATTCGGGAGAGCCGGCGAACCCTTCAGACGGGAGAAACCGTCCTGGATGAGGTACAGGACAGCCTGAGCCGCATGAAGGAACTGGCCCAGAAGGCCGCC
>JAAWCR010000078.1 GCA_022793355.1 Lawsonibacter sp.
ATACGTCGGTAACAAAGAGGATGTCCTTGCCCACCTCCCGGTCGGGGGAGAAGCCTACCCAGGGGTAGCGGCGGGAGGAGGCGGGCATCTCCTCCACGGTGAGCTTATCCAGGAGCTTGCGCCGGGCGGTGGCCTGCTTGCTCTTGGACTTGTTGGCGGAGAAACGGGAGATGAAGTCTTGCAGCTCCTTAATCTTCTCCTCGTTGCGCTTGTTCTGGCTCTTGATAAGCTGCTGGACCAGCTGGGAGGACTCGTACCAGAAGTCGTAGTTGCCCACGTACATCTTAATCTTGCCGTAGTCGATGTCCACGATATGGGTACAGACAGTGTTGAGGAAGTGGCGGTCGTGGGACACCACAATTACGGTGCCCTCGAAGTCCAGCAGAAAATCCTCCAGCCAGTTCACCGCGTCAATGTCCAGGTTATTGGTGGGCTCGTCCATCATCAGAAGGTCGGGGTTGCCGAACAGCGCCTGGGCCAGCAGTACCTTCACTTTCAAACGGGCGTCCAGGGTGGCCATATCGCTGGTGTGGTACTCGGTGCCGATACCCAGGCCCTGGAGGATGCGGCTGGCGTCCGACTCCGCCTCCCAGCCCCCCAGCTCGGCATACTCCTCCTCCAGCTGGCAGGCCAGCATGCCGTCCTCGTCGGTCATCTCCTCCTTGGCGTAGAGGGCCTCCTTCTCCTTGCCGATGTCGTACAGCCGCTGGTTGCCCATGATAACGGTGTCCATCACGTTGTAGGCGTCGTAGGCGTTCTGGTTCTGCTTCAAAACGGACATGCGGATGTTGGGCAGGATAGATACCTGCCCGGAGGTGGAGTCCAGCTCGCCGGATAGAATTTTCAGGAAGGTGGACTTGCCCGCGCCGTTGGCGCCGATGATGCCGTAGCAGTTGCCCCGGAGGAACTGCAGATCCACATGGGAAAACAGCGGGGTGCCGCTGTAGTTCAGGCTCAGGTCGGTGACTGTAATCATAGCGTTTGCCGCTCCTTTTCAGATAGTCGAAATTTTCAGGTGCTATTCTACCATAAGCACCCAAAAAAAGATAGCGCTTTTCGTGGAAAAAAGCGCCACCTTTTTGAAGGAAATATGGGATGTTTGACGGAAAAATCAGACAATCAGGTCCTGGGCGCGACCGGCCCGGAGTACGTAGCTGTCTAGATTATGGCCCAGCAGCTCCCGCATGGTCCGGGAGAGCTCCATAACTTTGAGGATGTCCACGCCGGTCCGGATGCCGGACTCGTCACACATGTTGATGACATCCTCGGTGGAGATGTTGCCCGCCGCATCGGGGACGAAGGGGCAGCCGCCCAGGCCGCCGAAGGAGCCGTCGAATCGGGTCATGCCCGCCTCCATGGCGGCCAGGATGTTGGCCATGGCCAGGCCCCGGGTGTTGTGGAAGTGGAGCCACCAGCTGGCCTGGGGATATTTCTCCTTCACGTGGGCGCACAACTCATAGACCGGGGCGGGGGCACCCATGCCGGAAGTGTCGGAGAGGGAAATTTCGGTAATCCCTACCTTCAGGTAGGCCTCAATGATGGATTCAATGTCAGACACGGGGATACGGCCCTCCCAGGGGGAGGCGAAGGGCATGGAGATGGAGCCGGAGATGGCAATGCCGTTATCCGCCGCCGCCTGAACGCAGTCGGCGAAGCCGGCCACGCTCTCCTCCGGGGTCATGTTCAGGTTTTTCAGGTTGTGCTGTCGGCTGGCGGAGACATTCAGCTTTACCTTTTTACAGCCACAGTCCGCCGCGCGCTTTACGCCCCGCAGATTGGGGATCAGGGCACGCAGCTCCACCCCGGGGACTTCGCCGATTGCCTGGAATACCTGGTCAGTGTCCGCCATCTGAGGCACGGCCTTGGGGTGCATGAAGGAGCCGACTTCGATAACGGGGAAGCCCGCGGCGATCAGCCCCCGCAGCAGCTCCACCTTCTTCTCGGTGGGAATGAGGGTCTTTTCGTTTTGCAGGCCGTCCCGGAGGCCGACCTCGCACAGCGTAATGGCTGAGGGTAAGTTTTTCATTTCCAGTGCCTCCCATAATTTTATTGATGCTGTTAGTTTAGCGGAAAAATCGGCCGGAATCCAATACAAGTTTTATATAAGATGATAGAAAATCCTCATATCAAAAGGGCGCAGCGCGCCCTAATTTCCAATAAATGTATGAAAACGTCCCACTCTGGGGCGGTTTCCCGCTCTATATGGAATCTGTATTGAAGGAGGAAACTTTACATGTCAACCAATCAAACCCCCAACTACAACCTCTGCCAGTGGGAGGCGGAGGACAAGGTGCTGCGCGCTGAATTCAACGCGGACAACGCCAAAATTGATGCGGGCATCAAGGCGGTGGACCGGCGGGTGGACAGTCTGTCGTCCACGGTGGCAGGCAAGGCGTCCACATCGGCGCTGGCGGGGCTGCAAAGCGTGGTGAACGGCCAGGCCGCCGCCATAGCCAGGCTGGGCAACTGCATCCTGCACTACTCCACCTACATCGGGACCGCCGACTACACGGACTACACATCTCAACGCACGCTGACCTTCCCACACCGGCCTGTCGCCCTGCTCCTTATGCACGACGGGGAGTATTGCGGCCTGTTCGCGGTTCAGGGCGCGAACAGTGTCCCCGTGGTTGTGTCCTCCCGGAGCTACGCCTGTAACTGCTCCTGGTCGGGCAACTCCGTGACCCTGACCAGCAGCCACACCAATCTCAAAAACCGCACGTATTTTGTCGCCGCCCTGCTGGACGCCGAAACATAAGAAAGAGGTCCCCAGGTCCATAGGACCTGGGGACAGGTATTTGCGGAATGTAAAATTTTTGCTGCCGGTCAGTGTCCGGCACCGGATCTGGGGTTGTCCGCAAGCTTGTAATTGCCCCAATCCAGATTCAGTTTGACGTTGATTTCAGTGCCATCAGCCGTCGTCACCGTAATTACGGAGCTGGTCGCGTTGCCTACGAGCCACAGGAGCCAGTCGCCATCCCCAACCTCAATGGGAACAATCGCCATGTAGCTGGATTTGGAACTCCCCATCTGAGACTGCGGTGTACCAAAACCTGGGATATTTGTTGTATCGTTGTAACTAAAGGCTGTGGTAATGGCGCCGCTGATGCTCAGGGTCTCGGTCTCTGCGTCCCAAGCGTAGGTCAGTCCCTCCTGAAGATACGTAGTAACGCCCTTGAAGGCCTTAGTACCTTCGATCTCCGCCTTGTCATTGGCGTCGATCTTGAGGTTCTCCCGGTTTACGGGAATGTTTTTGGCTTCACTCATATCAACCCAGTTGAGCTTGGAGAAGTCTCCATTAAAGCCGAGCTCCTTGAGATTTTCAACCGTGGTGGTTTTGTCGCCGATGGCAAACAGAAGCCAGTCGGTTCTTCCAGCGTCCGCTGTGAAAGCGATGGGGATAATGGCCATCTTTGTGGATTTTGTCCCCTCGGGGAAGTAGGTGTTGGGCTTCTGGAAGCCGGGAATCTCCGTGGTACTGTCGTCCTTGGAATAGTACTTGGTGATATCGCCGGTAACCGTCAGGGTGTTGGTGGCCTTATCGAAGCGGTAGGTCAGGCCCTGCTGCAGATATCCGCTGACGCCCGTGAAGGCCGGGTCACTCTCAATCTCCTGGATATCGGCCTTCGTAAAGGTAAGGTTGGCCGCTTCAATCGGAGTGGGAACAGTACCGCTCCAGTTGAGCTTGGAGAAATCACCCTTGAAACCAAGGCCGTTGACATCCGCCACATTTGTGGTCTTATCGCCTACCAGGAGCAGGAGCCAGTCAGAATCACTTTCCGCGCTCTGGTACTGGATAGGAATGATGGCCATCTTTGTGGACTGCGTGGTTCCGGGGAAGTAGGTGTTGGGCTTCTGGAAGCCGGGAATCTCCGTGGTGCTGTCATCCTTGGAATAGTACTTGGTAATATCGCCGGTGACAGTCAGGGTGTTGGTGGCCTCGTCGAACTTGTAGGTCAGGCCCTGCTGCAGGAACGCGCAGACGCCGTTGAACACGTCTTCGCGCTCAATCTCTGCCTCGTCCGCACTGCTGAAGGACAGATTGGCCGTCGATACAGGCGTGTTGCCCCAATTCAGGCCGGAGAAATCGCCATTGAAACCAAGCTCGGCAAGATCCTCCGCTGTGGTGGTCTTGTCTCCAACGGCGAACAGGAGCCAGTCTACCTCGCTGGTGCCAGCCTTCACGTATTTGATGGGCACAATCGCCATCTTGGTGGAAGTCGCCCCTGCGGGGAACAGGCTGCTGGGTGTGCCAAAGCCGGGAATATTGGTGGAGCTGTCATCTTTGCTCAGGGCGGTGTTGATTTTGCCAGTTACCTTCAGAGTTTTGGTAGCCTCATCAAACTCATAGGTCAGGCCCTGCTGCAGATACGGAGTGACGCCCTTAAAGACATCCTCAGCCTCAATTACGCTCTTATCAGCGGCGGAAATGCTGAGACCGCTGCTCTCAACAGGAGTGTTCTCCTCGCTGGGCTCGATGGGCTCGTCGTCCTTCCAGCCTTCCACGAGTTTGCTGACCTCAACATAGCCATTGAGAATGTCCGTGTGGGTCAGTCTGTAGGTAATGGTAATCTTGCTGCTGGCATCGGAGGTCACTTCAACCTCACGTGCAGGATCGCCCAGGGTGACGGTGTACTTGGTGTAAGCCTTCAGAGTGACAGCGGCACGGCCAAGAGCTTTCCCGATCACAATAGATACAGGATCGCCGGCGCTCATATCCTTCAGGCTGACACCAGGAGCCTTCCCGTCGAAGGTCACGGCCACATTGTCCAGGCTCTCGTCGTCGCCCTTTTCGCCTACGATGGTCTCCTTGATCTCCTCATCACGGCCCACGATCCACGTGGTAGTGTTGGGCATAATGAAGCTGATAGTACGGGTCGCGGTCCGCACACGCAGATCGGGGTCAAAGCCGACCAAGTCAAGCAGATTGGTGATGTAGCCAAATCCACTGACGATATCGTAGTCGGTAATGGCCACACGGTCGCCAGCCTTGATGGAGTAAGCGGTATAAGCGCCATAAGCATCGCGGTCAGTACGGATGGGCTTGATCTCGCCGCCCTCAGCGGAGACAACGGCGTTGGACTTGCCGGTTACATAGCTGTCGGCAGTGAACAGATTGCCGTACAGACGCAGCTCCTGAGCCTTGCCGGAGATGCCGGGACGCTCATAGGTGTTGGTCCAGTCACGGATGATGACAGTGGTAGCGCCGGTGCCGTCCACGATGGCGCTGATGGTGTATTCGTAATTCTCGCCGTTCTTGGTGTTCAGGTTGTCAACGATGCTCTGCAGGCGGGTGGCGCCGGTGGTCCATTCGCCCTTCCAGTCCTCGTTGCGCTCCCACTGGAACAGAGCCACGTTCACGTCTTCGGTGACATAGAAGCCCTGCTTGTTCTTGGTGGTGGCGTACAGGGTGTTGCCAATCATGTAGGGGTGGCCGGTGGTGAAGCTCTCGTGGTAGAGCACAGAGCTGTACTCGTCCAGGGAGTCCTCCAGCCAGTTGATGTCGGTGACGTACTCGGCGATGTCCTTGCCTTCCTTGACCGAGTGGCCCTTCAGGCGCCAGGTGTCGATGGCGTCATACCAGCCGGCGCCGGTGGCGTTGGCCACAGCGATAACCTCGCCGTTGCTGTTGTAGCTGACCTGATACCACTGGCCGCGCTCCATCTCGTCCAGATAGGTGAGCTGGTCGCCAACCTCAGTCAGCAGGACCTTCTCGCCGTTGACGGTGACCTCGCGGGTCCAGGTGTACATATCGTCGCCGGCGGCGCGGTTCTCGCTCTTGCCGTTGTCGGTCTCGTCCTTTACGCCGGCAGCGCCGCTGGCGGAGTGGACATAGACCAGGCCGCGGTTGTTCACGCCGTTGTTGCCCACGACCATGGCGGCAATCACGTAGCCGTCCCGGTTGTACAGGGTGTAGGTGCCGTGGGAGGTGTGGGAGAACATGTCGTTTTCTGTGAAGTCACGGTCGCCGTCGTCGGTGCTGGGGATAGTGCCGCCGACCTTGGCGTCCTCGGCTTCCTTGCGGGCGTCGTCCAGGGACCAGACCTCCAGATCGACGTTGTTCACGCCGGTAATCACGTCGGCCACGCCCTTAATCACGCCGTAGTTGGGTTTAGCGGCGTCGCTGTTGTGGTTCAGCTCGGCCAGCTTGGCGGTGAGGTAAACCGTGTTGTCATTGCCATAGACACGGTTAAAGCCAACCGTGCTGTTGCCGCCGCCAATCAGGGACAGATGGGTGCGGTTGATCTTGGAAACAGTGACAGGATCGGTCCAGGCTTGGGCGATCTTGGTCTTGTTGCTGCTTCCGCCGGGAACATTGTTCACGTTGTTAGTGGCGTCCTTCACCTGCTTCAGGGTGTAAGCGCCGTTGCTGTTCTTGGAGAAGGTGGTCCAAGTGTTCAGAATGGAATCCAGGCCGTCCCGATAGGGGGGCAGCTCGCTCTTGCTCAGGTCAACCCTGACGGTCTCAGCGGTGCCGTCCAGGAAGATGACGTTGGCGTCGGCGTACATGTTGGACAGGTGGCTGCCGGTGCGCTGGATGGCGGTGACGAAGGCGTAGTTGTTCACGGCCTCCACGATGTCCACGCCGATGGCATAGCTGTACTTGTCCAGGTAGACGTTGTACTGGATATCCTTCAGGTTGACGGTGTTGCCCTGGGTGTACTGGTCCAGGACCTCCCAGTCATACTCGGCGGCAGAGGAATAGTCATACTTGGTGCCGTCGGTGGTCACGCTGCTGCCGCGGCTGAAGGAGCTGATGGTGACAGCGGACAGCACCTCGGGGATCGCGGCGGACTGAACCTCGCCCTTGGCCACGGTGACCAGCAGGGGATCGCCGTCCTGCACGTCCTTCACCAGGGCGAAGTCGTCGGCGGTGATGGTAAAGTCAGACGAATGATTGCGGTCAGTGGGAGAGCTGGAAGTGATCTTCACATACTCGTCGGTTCCAGCGACCTTCTCAATGCCGTAGACATCGATGTCCACATCCTCGGTGCGGGTGTCGAAGTCCTCGTCGGCCTTGGCCAGATAGGTGTTGATGATGGCAATGGTGACAATCTTGTTGTCGTTGTCCACAAACACCTGGGTGAGCACGCCGTTGCCGGTGCCGCCCACGCCCACATTGTTGTTGCGGTTCAGGTCGGCCTCGTCAAACCAGGGGCCGTGGTTTTCGTCACCCAGGATGAGGCTGGCGTTCTTGTCCTTGGTGGACACGCCGTCGATGGCGATATCCAGGGTGTACTCCTTCAGAACGCTGGCGCCCAGCTTCTCGTACAGGGTACGCCCGGTAACCTTCTGGGTGTATTCGGCACGGACCAGCTCCTCTTTGTAGTAGGTGCCGATGCCCTTGCCGTCGTACTCCCAATAGCGGGCGGGACGCTCAAACACGTCGGTGGTGTTGCTCAGGCGCAGATCGCCGTTGTAGAGCTCCTCGCCCAGCTGCACATAGTACTGGCCCTTGTGGTTGAAGTCGCTGGCCACGTCGCTGGTGCGGCCTTCAATGGCGTTGTACTTGGCCTCGGTACTGGTGCGAGGGGTGTACTCGGCGCGGTAGCCCACGGTGGCATCTCCAATGGTGACACCGGCAGTGCCGGTAAAGGTTACCATCTCGGAACGCAGGGCGTTCAGGGCCATGCGGGCCACCTGGTTGCGGGTCATGTCGGCGGTGGCGCTGGAGCCCACGCCGTCAAAGAGCCCGACCTGAGTGCCCTGACGGACCGTGGCGGTCTCAAACCCGTCCTGATAGTCCTCAGCGTACTGGAAGTAGCCCAGGGCGCGCATCATCATGGAAGCGGCCTGAACCGGGGTGATGGGGTCCAGGGCACCATAAGTGCCGTCTCCGTAACCGGAGAGAATCTTGTTGGCGTAGCAGGCGCCAACATAGGGCTTTGCCCAGGTGGGCACATCCCAGAAGGGACAGCTCGCTTCGTAATACTGGTAGTCCAGGTGCAGAAGCTTGGCCATAATAACAGCCATCTCTGACCGGGTCACAGATCGGTCAGGCTCGAAGTTGCCAGTGTCGGCGTTGCCGAGCATGACTTCCACGGCCTGAAGGACCTCGATTGCCTCGACGTTTTCCTCTTCGGTAACGTCGGGGAAGCCCGCAGCGCCGGCTCCGACGACCATCATGCCCAGGAGCATGACAGAAGCCAGGGTCAGGCTGAGAGCCCGCTTCAGGTTTCTCATTCGGATTTCCTCCTTACAAATTTGTTCGGCCTGAGAGGGGCCGTTTTGGGCCGAAACGCAGAATCGCATTACTACCATGGCAGCCTGTGGAGCTTAACATTTATGTAACAAAATTCTGCGTTCTGCCCAAGTTTTTCGAGGTTTTTCAACTTTTTTGCCCTGCCACCACCGTGTCACGCTCCTTGCGCGGGGATAAAAAGCTGGAAAAACCAGAAAGGAAACCTGAAAACCGTCCGTTTTCGCATAAAAAAGTGAAACTGGTAGACATCCGGTAGACGCCCTGAAATTTAGAAAGCCGCCAACCCCTTGCAGGACAAGGGTTTGGCGGCTTTTTTGGTAGACATTTGGTAGACGGGGGCAAGTTTGGCGCCGGCGTCGGCTGCGGTTTCGGAGCGCAGAGCGGGGAAACCATATACGATAGAATGAATTGTCTGGTAAGCTGGCTTCTTTTTGTTGAAAGCCACTACTGCTTGTGGTAAAATAGGGAAAATGATTCATGGGGAGGAAAGCTTGCCATGCGTACCATTCCTGCCGCTGACCTTACCGCTGCTGTGGCCCGGCTGTGCATCCAGGCCAACACCATTCTGCCCGAGGATGTGGCTCGCGCCCTGGAGTGGGCATACTCCACCGAGCCCTGGCCTCTGGCGCAGGAGACGCTGGATTTGCTCCGGCGGAACCAGGACCGGGCTTGGGAGAGGAAACTGCCCATCTGTCAGGATACGGGTATGGCCTGCGTCTTTGTCGAGTTGGGCCAGGAGGTCCACGTGGAAGGTGACTTCGAGGCGGCTATCCACGAGGGGGTCCGCCGGGGCTACGGCGAGGGGTTTCTGCGCAAGTCCATTGTAGCCGATCCCCTGCGCAGGGTAAACACAGAGGACAATACCCCTGCCTCGATTACGGTACGTATTGTCCCGGGGGATCGATGCTCCGTCACTGTGGCGCCCAAGGGCTTTGGCTCGGAGAATATGAGCCGGCTGGCTATGCTCAAACCAGCCGATGGGGTGGAGGGTGTGAAAAAATTCGTGGTAGACACAGTCCGCCTGGCCGGGTCCAACCCCTGCCCGCCGGTGATGTTGGGCATCGGAATCGGCGGCTCCTTTGACAAGGCGGCCGCCCTGGCCAAGCACGCTCTGCTCCGCCCCCTGGACGAGGAGAACCCCGACCCCTTCTACGAGAAGCTGGAGGGCGAGCTGCTGGAGGAAATCAACGCCCTGGGCATCGGCCCGCAGGGCTTTGGCGGCAGGACTACTTGCCTGGGGCTGGCGATCGAGACCGCTCCCACCCATGTGGCCGGCCTGCCAGTGGCGGTGAATATGAGCTGCCATGTCACCAGACGGGCGACACAGACGCTGTGACAGGGAGGTCAAGGGCGGCGGCTCCGCCCCAAATCAGGGAGGGATTACCATGCAATACAAACTGACCGCGCCGGTGACGCGAAAGGACCTGGAGCCGCTGCGGGCGGGGGACACGGTGCTGCTGTCCGGGGTGGTGTACACGGCCCGGGACGCCGCCCACAAACGGATGATGGAGCTGCTGGACCAGGGGGAGGAGCTGCCCTTCCCGGTGGAGGGCTCGGTGCTGTACTACGTGGGTCCTACCCCGGAGCGGCCGGGGGAGGCGATTGGATCTGCGGGCCCCACCACCAGCGGCCGGATGGACACCTACTCCCCCCGCCTGCTGGACCTGGGACAGGCGGTTATGATTGGCAAGGGGGCCCGGAATCAGGCCGTCAAGGACGCGGTTGTCCGCAACGGCGCGGTCTACCTGGCCGCCCTTGGAGGCGCTGGAGCCCTGATGGCGGCCAGCGTAAAGAAGGCGGAGGTTGTCTGCTGGGAGGACTTGGGCTGCGAGGCGGTACGGCGGCTGGAGGTAGAGGATATGCCCCTCACCGTCATTCTGGACATCCGGGGCGGCGACCTGTACCAGAGCGGCCCGGAGGCTTACCGGAACAGCCTGAACTAGAGAGGAGTATTTCTATGGATGAGGAGCGTATGAGGGAATTGTCCCTGCCTGTCGGCCTCAAGCCCTTCCGGGTACGGACCCGTGAGGCCTGGGCCGCGTTTCTGGAGGGGGAGGGGGAGCTGCGGGCCCTGATGGAGGAGACCGACCGAGAGGCGGCCGGCGAGCGGCTGGTGGCCCGGTGCGGCGAGCTGCTCACCCCCGCGTTTTCCAGCCCCTCCTTTGAGCTGGGCCACAATGGGGAGAAGTATGAGCTGATTCTCGTCCCCGAGGGAGACCGGGCCCGGATGTTCCAGATGGCCTACTTCCGCCGGTATGCGCCTGAGGAGCTGCTGGAGCGGTGGAACGTGCAGGTGGGCCGCAGCCGCTCGGAGAGCTTCAGCCTGCGGATGTACGGCCAGGAGATCGCCCTGGGGGACGTTCAGGCCTGGGCGGAGAAAACCGAGGACGGCGGCCTGGGACTGAGCCTGTACTGCGAGAAGCTGGCTCCCCTGATGAAGGAGAACGAGGACCAGGCCTACAGCATCATCTATATCCTGCTGGACCAGGCCCTGGGGGAGCTGGCCGCTATGCGGTATGTGGACTATCTGGAGGTTCTGACGGCCCCGGAGGAGGGGGAATCCATGCCTCTGGACCGGCTGGCCGGCTTCGTGTCCGGCGAGGTGGACCCGGAGGGCTGGCCCCGGGCCAACGACCCGGAGCTTGCCGGAGAGCGGTACACCGCCTACGAGGGCAGACCCAGTGAGGAGGAGGACTTCGATCTGCGCCGGGACGTCTATGTGGGCGTGACCTGCTGCGTCCCCCTTATCAAAAGCTACTACCAGGGGGACGACTACTACATGGACCGCCTGCACCAGGACGGAGTGGTCCCTGGATTCTTCTATTATCCGCTGGATGGGGTAGATCCGAAGGAGGTACTGGACCTGCGGGAGCAGCTGGAACAGGCCATTCAGGCTCGGTGCGGCGAGGGTGTCGTCACCTTTACCGGCGGGGCCACCGGCACGACGCTGGGCTATCTGGACTTCATCGCCTGGGATTTAAAGGTGCTGCTGGACAGCGCCGTGGAGGTGTTCGCCGGCGCCCCTGTGGCCTGGGCCGCCTTCCACAGCTTCCGCTTTCTTGCAAACGGAATCGGCCTGAAGGCGGAGGAACAAGAATAACGGAGGTCCCTTTCAAAGAGGCCGGCATTCGCGGGGCGGATGACCGGGGGAGTTAGAATCTGTATTCCCGGGGAATACCGGTGGACCGGAATACAGGTTTTTAGGGGAGGATGAGAGAAAGATGAGCATTGGATTGACGTTCACCGGCCGGATTGACAGCCCCCAGGCGCTGCTGGAGGCGGCGAGGGCGCTGGCGGAACAGCAGGACTACCGCCTGGGAGCGGGAGAGGCCGGGCTGAGGGTGGTGATGTGTCCTCTGGCCGGGGAGATGAACGTATTCTGGCGGCCTGAGGGGGAGGGAAATGGACCCTGGCTGGTGCGGGGGGAGTGTGTGTCCACGCCCGCCGGGGCGGGGCTGCACCGGGCGGCAATAGAACTGCTGGACGGCCTGCCCATCCGGGCGCTGGCCGTAGAGGATGAAACCGGCTTCTTCCGCCACCGGGATTTTCGGCGCATGAAGGAGGAGCACTTCTACCCCTGGCTGCGTACCCTGGTGGACGTGTGCCGCCAGGAGAGCGGCAAGGGGGCCGTGGGCATGCGGCTGTGCTGGGATTTGGAGCAGTACACCCCCGAGGACATCCCTGACACGGTGGTTACCCCCGTGGGCCGGTTTCGGCTGTCGGAGCTGGTGCATCTGCTGGACGAGGAGGGCATCGAGGCCCTGGCCGGCCGGTTTTTCCTCTGGAACGGCCGCACCCGGGACGCCGGATTTTTTCGTAACCGGGCCATCAACGCCCTGTGGGAGGTCTGCTGCTTTGCCCCGTCCCACCGCAGCGGGGAGGACGCGGCGATCAACGCCGCCATTCTGGACGACCTGGAGCGTGCGGCCAGGATGGACCCTGGCCTGCCCCTGCCTCGGAGGGCCTACCAGGAGGTGTGCGCCCTGGACGGACGGGAGCCCGCCCTCCCCGAGGGGCCCGAGCTGGAGGAGGAGTTTTCCCCCGGCTACCGCAAGGGCTTCGTCACCCATGCCCTGGGCGCTCTGCGCCTTACCCTGCCCGGCACATACCTCTACAGCTGGGAGCGGTGGGACAACGGCGGGGGGACCCACCTGTGGAGCGGCGGGGAGGACACGGCCGTATGGCGGGTGAACGCCTATCGGGCCCGGGAGGGGAACGCCCGCTTTACCGACCACCTCAACACCCTACATGGGGTGGAGGGCCGGGAACTAAAGGGCGGCGCCCTGCGCTGGGGCTGGCGGGAAATCCGGGAGGAGGGGGAGATCCTCTATCAGGCGCAGTGTGAAGTGATTGCCGGCCCCGAGCTCTACTTCCTCACCGCCACCTGTTCCGACCCTATCGACCTGGGCCAGGTGGCCGGCTTCATGGGGCGAATTTCGGTGGTGAGCCGCACTGTGCGGAAAGAGAACATACAGGCCCGGTAACGGCAGGAGGAGACAGACATGAACGACTTATTGACCCTTCTTGAAACATGGCACCAGGACGAAGCGTATCAGAGGATTGTTGACCACCTGGAGGAGCTGAGCGGCACGCAGGCGCTGGACTACACGCTGACCTGCCTTCTGGCCCGGGCCTACAACAATCTGGCCCAGGGCAGGGATGAGGAACGGCTGGGCCGGGCCGTGGAGCTGCTGCTCTCCGTGGAGGAGGAGGGGCGGGACGACCCCCTGTGGCACTATCGCCTGGGCTACGCCTACTTCTATCTGGACCAGGAGGAAAAGGCCCTGCCCTGTTTCGAGCGGGCGGCCCAGCTGGACCCGGAGGACGAAGATGCGCCCGGCTTTGTCCAGGAGTGCAAAAAGTACATCGCCGCCAGGGAGTGCCAGCCCGAAATGTACGTCCAGGAGGACTGGGACGCGGTGGAAGCCCATATGGAGCGGTATTTTGGACACTGCGACAATGTGTTCCATGAGATTATGTCCCCTGATATCCATGTGGATATCTACATTATGCCGCCTACCCCGGAGCGCAACTACTACGTCCTGTCCACCTTCGGTATGGGGGCCCACCGGATGAACGTCCCTGCGGAGCTGGCGGACCAGAAGCTGGAGCGGGCGGAGCTTATCGTCACCCTGCCCCCCGACTGGAAAATCAGCGAACCGGGGGAGCAGTGGTATTGGCCCATCCGATGGCTGAAAATCCTGGCCCGCCTGCCCATCAATGAGGACAGCTGGCTGGGCTGGGGCCACACCATCTCCAATCCCGACGACGCACCCTTTGCTCCCAACACCAAGCTGTGCTCCGTGATTCTGACAGAGCCCAAAGCTTTCGACCCGGAGGCCGTCTGCTGTCCCCTCCCCGGCGGAGACGAGGTCAATTTTTATCAGATGATCCCCCTCTACTTTGAGGAGGCCCAGTTTAAGCTGTCCCACGACGCAGAAACGCTGCTGTCCCGCTTCCCCAGGGAGCTGCTGGAGGTGGTGGACCCGGAGCGGCCCAACGTCTGCTCCGACCGCCCCCCCAAATCCTACGCAGTCCCTATGGAGGAGATCAAGCACCTCTATGACGGCGAAGGCCCCCAGGGTTGCATCGCCACCGACCGCATTGCGGTGGATGGGGCCCTAGTGGGCTACTGCTACCGGGAAACGCCGGAGGCCGGCGACAAAGATTGGGACAGCGGCTGGCGGTTTTTTGCCGGGGACGAGGATGGTGCCTACATGAGCGACCCGGATCGAAGCGCGGTGTACGCGCTGAACACCGTCTGCAACTATGACCCGGAGATCATCCCCCTGCTGGATTCGGAACCCGGCACCGCCTGGCAGCGGGGGGATGACGGGGTATTCCGACCGGAGCTGTACGGCGGAAGCGATTCGTAAATTCAATTTATGTTTAAGGAGGACCTGAAGATGGACATCAAGGATACCAAAACTGCGGAAAATCTCCGCAAAGCCCTGGCCGGGGAATCCATTGCCCGGAACAAGTACACCTACTTCGCCATGGCCGCCCGGGACAGCGGGGACGAGGAGATCGCCGCCGCCTTTGAGCAGATGGCAAACAACGAGATGACGCACGCCAAATTCTGGTTCGAGCTGCTCAACGGCAAGCCCACCGACACCAGGGAGTGCCTGACCCAGGCCGCTATGGGGGAGTACAGCGAGTGGCACGATATGTACCCCGGCTTCGCCGCCCAGGCCCGGGCCGAGGGACTGGAGGACATCGCTGTCATGTTTGAGAAGGTGGCGGCCATTGAGCGCGGCCACGAAAGCCGCTTCATGACCCTGCTGGCCAAGCTGAGCCAGACCGCCCCGGAACAGGCTCCCGCCCACGTTCAGGACGAGCCGGTCCCCCGGGAGAAAAAAACCGGTTACCGCTGCCAGTTCTGCGGCGCGGTATTTGAGGAACGCCCCGATGTCTGCGACGTGTGTCAGGCCATCGGCGCCTTTGAGATGGCCGAGTATTACGAATAGGCGCACGGAAAACCCCGGCAGCTTTTTGGGCTGCCGGGGTTGACATTTCCTGCCTCCTCCGGTATAATCCAAACTGTCTCAAATAAGACAGTTTGGAGGCGACGGGTTTGCCGCTTACAGAGGAAGAAAACGCTCTGCTGTCCGCCTGCCCCCTGTTTCGGGGGATGGAGCGGGATGTTCCGCGCTGTTTGGCGGAGGAGGCGGAGCGGGCGGAGTTTCAGCCCGGGCAGACGGTGTACAGCCCCCGGCACTTTCGCCGCAGCCTGGGGGTGGTGCTGTCCGGACAGCTCCAGGTGACCAAGGGAGCTCTGGCCGTCAGCGCGCTGGGGCCGGGGGATCTGTTCGGGGCCGCCGCGCTGTACAGCGATGAGGCGGAGTTCGCCTCCACCATCACCGCCAAATGTCCCAGCTCCTGCCTGATGCTGGAGCAGTCCCTGATGGACCGCCTGCTGGCTGAACAGAGTCAAATCCGGGAAAACTATCTCCGTTACCTCACCGGACGGATCCGGTTCCTGTCCGGACGGCTCCAGGCCCTGGCCCAGCCGGGGGTGGAGGGCAAGCTGGCCCGCTACCTGCTGGCGTCCGGCGGCGGAACGGTCACCTGTCCCGCCACCCAGCTGTGCCAGCGGCTGGGGGTGAGCCGGGCCTCCCTCTACCGGGCCTTTTCCGTTCTGGAGAACAGCGGCCTGATTCTCCGCGAAGGCAAGGCCATCACCATCGTGGACCCCGCAGGACTGGAAACGGTCCTGTAAACAAGAAAGGATGATTTGCCATGAAACGATCCCTCTCCCTGCTCCTTACCGCCGCCCTGGCCCTGTCTCTGCTGGCGGGCTGCGGGCCCAAGACCGCCGCTGACGGCTCCGGCTCCTCCGCCCCCGGCGCGTCCTCCTCCGATAGCTCCAGCTCCAGCCAGCCGGGGGATACCAGCAAGTCTGACAGTTCCGGGGACATTTCCGGAGATACCAGCGCAGCCAGCGGCCGGCTTCCCAACTTCATGGTCCTCTCCGGCCCCACCGGCGTGGGGGCCGCCAAGCTGATGTCGGACCACGACGCCAACGCCCCCGCCAGCCCCATCGCTTCCTATCAGGTGGTCACCGACAACACCCAGGTCCAGGCTGCCCTGGTTAACAAGGACGTGGATATCGCCGCCATCGCCACCAACGCCGCCGCCAACCTCTACGCACAAAGCGACGGGGCTATCCAGGTTCTGGCCGTGAACACCCTGGGGGTGCTCTATATCTTAGAAAAGGGGGACACGGTTCACTCTATGGCTGATCTGTCCGGAAAAACCCTCTACGCCCCCTCCAACACCAAGGGGGCCAACCCGGAGCACATTTTAAACCATCTGCTGAAGGGGAACGGCGTGGACCCCTCCGAGGTCAATATTGAGTGGCTCACCCCCCAGGAGATTACCGTGAAAATGACCTCCGACCACGCGGGCATCTGCATGCTCCCCGTTCCCGCCGCCACTGCCCTGCTGGTGAAGGACAGCGGCGTCCGGGAGGCCGTCTCCCTCTCCCAGGCCTGGGAGGAGCTGGAGGACTCCCCCCTGCCTATGGGCTGTGTGGTAGCCCGTACGGAGTATATTGAGGAGAATCCCCAGGGAGTGGAGGGATTCCTGTCCGCATATGAGAAATCCATCGACTATATTAACGGCAACGAGGAGAGCGGCCAGCTCTCCGGGCCCAGTTCTCCCCCGGCAATGGTGGCCCAGTACGAATTTACCCCAAATGCGACGGTGGCTGCCTCGGCTATCCCTCAGTGTTCCCTCACCTTCGTCACCGGTCGGGAGATGAAGGATATGCTGGAGGACTACTACACCATCCTGTTCCAGGTGGAGCCCAAGTCCATCGGCGGCGGCCTGCCCTATGATAATTTTTACTATGGGGTGTCCTGACCCCCTGAAAAAGCTGCTGTACGCCCTGCCGGCCCCCGCCTTCTGGCTGGGGGTCTGGCAGCTGTGCGCGTTTTGGGTGGACCGGCGGGTGGAGGGCCGGGGCAACGAGCTGCTGCTGCCCTACCCCGCCTCCGTGCTCCGGGCTCTGGCCGACCTGGCGGCAACGGGGGAATTCTGGGGGACGGTGCTGGCCTCCCTGGGGCGAATTGCCCTGGGCCTGGGGGTTGGAATTTGCCTGGGGGCGTTGTTTGCCGTCCTCACCTGCGCCTGCCCCTGGGCCAATCGGCTGCTTTCCCCCGCTATCCGGGTGGTGCGGGCCGCGCCGGTGGCCTCCTTTATCCTGCTGGTGCTGCTTTGGACGGGCCGGAACCGGGTGCCGGCAGTGATTGCCGCCCTGATGGTGATTCCCGTGGTGTGGGACAGTCTGTCACGGGGGATCCAGGCGGTGGACCGCAGGCTGCTGGAGCTGGGCCAGGTGTACCGGTTTTCCTGGAGCAAGATAGTAAATTTAATTTATTTACCCTCCCTGCGGCCCTACATCCTGTCCGCCCTCACCACCGCCGCCGGGCTGGCCTGGAAGTCCGGGGTAGCGGCTGAGGTTCTCTGTCTGCCCCAACCCTCCCTGGGCGGACAGATTTATTACACCAAATACTATCTGGAGATTCCTCAGCTCTTCGCCTGGACGGCAGCTACGGTGGCCCTGAGCATGGTGCTGGAGCGCCTTCTCCGGGGCGGTCTGGCCAAATGGGGAAGGGGGTGGGCGGCGTGATTGTTTGTAAAGAGCTCAACGTATCCTTCGGGGACAGGTCCGTCCTGAACCGTTTTTCGCTCCGGATACCGGACAGCGGCGTGACCGTTCTCAGCGGCCCCTCCGGGTGCGGCAAGACCACCCTGCTCCGGGTGCTGGCCGGGCTGGAACAGCCCCGGAGCGGCGGCGTGGAGGGGCTCTCCCCCAGGGAGACCGCCTTTCTCTTTCAGGACGACCGGCTTCTGCCCTGGAGGACCGTGGAACAGCACCTCACCGACGTGCTCCCCAAAGAGGATCGGGGACGGGCTTCCGGACTTCTGGCCCTGGTCGAGCTGGAGGGGGAGGAGAACGCCCGGCCCGCCGCCCTCTCCGGCGGCATGGGGCGGAGGCTGGCCCTGGCCCGCTGTCTGGCCCTCCCCGCCCGGCTCTATTTGCTGGACGAGCCCTTCGCCGGGGTGGACCTCCCCCGGGCCCTGCGAATTTTGGAGCGGTTAAAAAAACTTCCCGCTCCCGTTCTGCTGGTCAGCCATGAGCCCGCTGTCCTCGGCCGCGCGGATTGCGTGGTGGAGCTGGACGGTCCGCCGTTACGGGGGCGTTCCTTTTTCTCGAGAGAAAAAGGAACCGAAAAAGAGCTTTAACGCAAAACTGCGTTTTGCTTCCATTGAGTCAGAAACGGCTCAGAATGAAGGAAACAAAACGCGGTTTTGTGTTGAAATTTTCTTTTTGTTCTTTTCGTTTGAAAAAGAAAAGAACCGATGGATCAGCTCATATATTCCTCCGCCAGGCGGACCTCCCCCGCCTTGAGGGAGGCGGGCACGTTGATGATTCGCTGGTTGTTGGAGCCCCGGAACCGCAGCCCCAGGTCTTTCCGGGCCAGGACGAAGGGACCGTCCACCAACACGTCCAGCCCTCCCAGAAGCTCCCGGCTGTGCTCCCCCACCTTCCCGGCGGCCAGCTCCTCATAGAGGTAACCGGTGTAGCACCAGATGGTCTTTTGGGGTAGCCTTTCCCGCACCCGCTTCGCCAGCTCCAGCACCGGGGCCTGATTTTCCGGCTCGAAGGGCTCGCCCCCCAGCAGGGACAGCCCCCGGATGTGGTCCGGGGAGAGCAGGGCGAGAATTTTTTCCATCTCCGGTTCCCCAAAGGGGGAGCCGAAGGAAAAATCCCAGGTCTCCGGGTTAAAACACTCCTCGCAACGGTGGGTACACCCGGACACAAACAGGGATACCCGCACCCCAGGCCCGTTGGCAACATCTACCTTTTTAATATCGGCGTAGTTCATAATGCTCTCCTTAGCGCATGATTTTCAGCTTGGGGCATCTCTCTTTCAGAAAGGGAAAAAAGCTCTCCCGCTGTTCCGGGGTGAGGCAGTCCTTGAACACCAGGAAAAACTGCCGGGATTTGCTCATCACAAAAAAGAGATTAGGGGTGGAGGCCGCTATGGACAGGCTCTCATAGCGGAGGGAGGCCTCTCCGTGAATCGTCAGATTGCGCAGGACTACGCCGTCTACTGTAAAAAAGCTCTCGTAGCGGGTGACCCCTTCCAAAGAATTCTCCCGCATCCGGGCGAGCTGATTCTTGATATACCGTCTTTGGATCAGGCGGGGGAGCAGGAAAACGAATGCCGCTAAGAACAGATACAGCCCCCCGTCAAACCAGTCCCTCGCAATGAGGGCCAGCAAGGCGCATCCGGCAATGACCGCCACAGCAATCCATCTGACCCAGTCCAGCCGGGTGCGGAATAGATATTTCTGC
>JAAWCR010000079.1 GCA_022793355.1 Lawsonibacter sp.
CGGCATATTTTGGAATATGGCGTAACTGAGTTTGTGGTAGGGCACTATGGAAATTTTGACAGCGAGGTAATGGGAGCCCTGAGAAAAGCGAAAAAACGTCACCCCGAGGTGACGCTTTTACTCTTGATACCCTACCATCCTCATGACAGGCCTATTTATCTACCGAAAGATTTTGATAGTACATATTATCCGGAGGGAATGGAGCGTGTACCAAAGCGGTTGGCCATCATTCGAGCTAATCGGTATATGGTTGACCACAGTGATTATCTGATTGCCCATATTCAAGGGGTTGGAAAATCGCGGGATTTGGTTCAATATGCTTTGCGGAGAGAAAAAAGAGGAATGATTCATGTGGAAGAACTGTTGATTTTGTAAAGGTTGAAGATGGTCTTGCCGGTTTTACCCACTTGAGAATTTAATCATTTAGCCAACTCCAGAAAGGCGGGTTTGAATCTTTTCAAGATTCGGGCAGCAACAAAGTCGATTTTTTCATCGTCTGTCATGTCAATGACCGGCGCGTTATCCAAGTCAATCAGCATATATTTGGGCCGGTCGTTCTCAAATATGACGGCCCGCCCCTCCTGTTCGGCGATTCGGGTTACCATTGCGAAGTCTTGTTCGGCTTGCGTGACAGAGATGCTGGGGTTCCTATGAGCGGCCATGATGTTTCCCTCCTTTTGGCTAATATTATATGCTAAAATAGAAAGAAGTCAACCGTAGGTAGAAAAAAGAGCCGGGCGGCCCCATCTAGGGCCGTCCGGTAGTAATTAAAGGTCAGCTCAATTCCAGAAATCGGTTTTTTCCTGCAAATCAATGGAAGCGGCTTTGAACACAGGGTCCTTCCCCACAGCGCGCTGGCTGATATAATCCTTCAGCGCTTTCATGGCGGTTCCGCCCAGGATCACAATCACGGGCAGATTGATAATGGCCATAAAGCCCATGAGCACATCGGCGATGTTCCAAACCAGGTTGAACTCCAGCTGAGCGCCGATGAACACCAGGAACACGGCGATAAGGTTAAAGACGGTCTTGCCGGTTTTGCCCACCTTATGTCCGGCGATGTAGTTCATACAGCCCTCACAGTAGTACAGGTTGCCCAGCAGTGTGGTAAAGGCGAAGAGCAGCAGGGCGAAGGTGATAAAGTAGGGGCCGAAGCTGCCGAAGGTGTCAGCCAGGGCGGCCTGGACAAAGGGAGCGCCCGTCAGCTCTGAGGAGGGAACAATGCCGGTAGACAGGGCCATGAGGGCGGTAGCGGTACAAATCAGGATGGTGTCGATAAACACGGACAGCATCTGAACCAGGCCCTGCTTTACGGGGTGGGACACGTCGGCCGCAGCGGCCGCGTTGGGGGCGGAGCCGATGCCGGCCTCGTTGGAGTACAGGCCGCGCTTGATGCCCTCCATGATGCAGGAGCCCATAAAGCCGCCGAAGATAGCCTGAAAATCGAAGGCGCTGGTGAGGATACGGCCCAGGACCATGGGGATATTGGCGATGTTCAGGACGACCACCACCAGGGCGACCAGGATATAGACCACGCCCATGATGGGTACCATAATGCCGGTGACCTTGACGATGCGCTTGCCGCCGCCAAAGACGCAGATTCCGACCAGAACCGCCAGAATGGCCGCGCCAACCAGGGATACGACGCTGAATTTTGCGCCGAACAGGACGACATTCCCGGCGGACTTATAGAAGGAGTAGCTGGTAAAGCTGTCCATCAGGTTGAAGGAGCAGACCATATTAAAGCCGCCGGCGTAGGTGGCGATTAGGATAACGGCAAAGAGAACGCCCAGGAAGCGGCTGTGGAGGGCCGCCTCGATGTAGTAGGAGGGGCCGCCGTAGCTGCCGCCCTGGGGGTCCTTCTTTTTGTAGACCTGGGCCAGGGTGCTCTCCACGAAGGCGGAGGCTCCCCCCACGATGGCGATCAGCCACATCCAGAACACCGCGCCATAGCCCCCGGCGGCGATGGCGGAGGCCACACCCACAATGTTGCCGGTGCCCACGCGGCTGGCGGTGGACACCATCAGGGCCTGGAAGGCGGAGACGGAGTTTTTCTCCTTGGGCTTCTCGCCCACCACCCGGATGGATTCCGGCAGCAGCCGCAGCTGGAGCAGCTTGCCCCGGAAGGTGAAATAGAGGCCAACGCCCAGCAGCATGATGATGAGGATATAACTGTACATGTATTTGCTGATAAGGTCAATCAGGCCGGAAAAGGTTTGCAGCATAAAATTCCCCTCTCTCTCAATAAATTGGTCAGGCTTGCGCCGCGGAGTCCGGATGCCGGATGAACCGGTCCATAATGTGCAGCTTTTCTGTGCGGGAGATATACTCCAGAATCCGCTGACCCGCGATGCTGTTGCCCTTCTCATCCAGGCTTGGACCGTATACGCCGATTCCCAGCGCTCCGGGGACCACGGACAGGATGCCGCCCCCCACGCCGCTCTTGCTGGGGAGCCCTACCCGCACGGCGAATTCGCCGCTGCCGTCGTACATGCCGCAGGTCAGCATAATGGTCACAACTGTGCGCACCACCTCCTCCTCTAAAAATCTGCGCCCGGTAACCGGATGAACGCCGCCGTTAGCCAGCAGCAGGCCCAGGGAGGCGAGGTTGTCGGCGTTTACATTCAGCGAGCAGAGCTGTGTATAGAGCTTTAATACCTCTTCCACGTCCTGGGTGATGACGCCCTTGCTTTTCAGCAGATAGGCCAGGGAGTGATTGCGGGCGCTGTTGGTCCACTCGGACTGAAACACATCCTCGTTCAGGGTAATTTCGTTGTCCGCGCACAGGTTCCGGGCCGATGAGAGCATCGCCTCCAGCCCCATGGGGAGGAGCAGATCAACAATCGCGATGGCACCCGAATTTACCAGGGGGTTAAAGGGAATGTCCTCGCTGTCCGATATGCGGGACATGGAGTTGAACGCGGCGCCGGAGGGCTCCATCTTGGCTTTGTGGAACACCGCGTCAAAGCCGAAATGTTCCAGGGCAATGGCCAGATTGATGATTTTAGAAATGCTCTGAATGGTGAAGCGCCGGTCATGGAGCCCATAGCGCAGCTGGCGGCCGTCGATGGTATGCACGCTGATACCGAGATCGTGCCAGTCCGCCTTGCTCAGCTCCGGAATGTAGTGGGCGACTTTCCCTTTTTCGGCGTAGGGCCGTCCAAACTCCAACGCCTGTTTTAAAAGTGTTTCGTCCATATCGTTTCCTCTTTCGTTTTGTTTTCGTACGGCCGCCGCGCCCCGCTGGGGAGAGCGGCACGGACCGCCCTTGACTGCGGAATACAGGAGCGGAGGTATTTTGCACATAAAAAAATTAAAAACCCATGGATTGTTTATCTATATTATAGCATGGCTTTTTGAATTTGGATAGACTCGGTTTTATATAACCGATATTCTAAAAAGAATTAACAAATGATTTATTTGTTTTGACCAAGGGTTCGCAGTTGTGATAAAATAAAAATGGTGGGGGAGGGATTTGGATGAATCTGGAACATCTGGAATACTTCATTACAGTGGCGCAGATGGGCTCCATAAACCGGGCGGCTCAGGCGCTGTTTATCTCTCAGCCTCGTTTAGGGAAGATTATCCGGGACCTGGAGCAGAGCGCCGGCGCTCCGCTGTTTACCCGGTCGAACCAGGGGGTCACCCTAACGCCGGAGGGCATTGAGTTTCAGCGCCGGGCCCAGCGGGTTATGGGCGAGCTGGCCGGCATGTTTAACCGGCCCGCGGCGAATGATCTTAGGGATGTGTCGCTTTCCGTCTCCATGACCAAGTACTCCCATATTATGGAGAGCTTTATTCAGACGGTGCTCCACTACAAGAATCTGCCCGCCTACGCGCACCGCCTCCAGGAGGGGGACCCTATCGACGTAGTGGAGGACGTATATAACCACCGGACGGATGTGGGAGTCCTCCACTTCGGCCAGGGGCAGCGGGAAAACATGATAGCGCTGTTTCAAGACCGGCAGCTGGTGTATTATCCCCTGGCCCATATGACCCCTCACATCCTGATCTCCCAGGATCACCCGCTTTTAAAGACCGGGAAACCCGTGACCCTTGAAGCGCTGTCGGGCTATGGATTTGTCCGCTACGAGGGCCAGTTTGAGGACTTTACCTACGAAATATTCTCCCAGGGTTCTCATTTCAACCTCAGCGTAAATCCCAAAATGGTGTATATCGTGACCAGGGCCTCGCTCCTCCACTTGTTGGCAAAAACGGACTTCTACTCCATAGGAATTCAGGACTTTACCATGCAGCAGTCCTCCTATCGAGTGGTGTCCATCCCCATTGAGGACTGCAGGGGAATGCTGGAATTTGGCTACATCCTCCCGGCTAGGATTGAGCTGAACAGCATAACCCGGGATTTTTTGGCGGATCTAAGGCGGCGCCTGTCCTGAAGCGTACATAAAAACCGGGCGTCCCCTCCAACGGGATGCCCGGTTTGCCCCTATATCTGTGTAATATCGTAGGGGGTGGTCTGGTAGACGTAGTAGTTGAGCCAGTTGGTGTAGAAAAGCTGCGCTGCGGACCGCCAGCGGACGATGGGAGGCCGGGCGGGGTCGTCGCCGGGAAAATAGTGCTTTGGAATCTCGATAGGCAGGCCCCTGTCCACGTCCCGAAAATATTCCTTGGCTAAGGTGTCCGGGTCATACTCCGGATGCCCGGTGATGAAGAAGCGGCGGTTGTCCTCGCTCTTCACCGCAAAGACCCCCGCCTCCTCCGACACAGCCAGCAGCTCCAGCTCGGGAATCCTCTGAATGTCCTCCAGATGATTCTCGGTGTGCCGGGAGTGGGGAACGTAGAACACGTCGTCGAACCCGCGGAAGAGGGGGGACTGCTTTTTCAGCGTGGTGTGGGGGAACACGCCGAAAAGCTTTTTCTCCAAAGTGTATTTCGGAATGCCATAGTGGTAGTACAGGCCGGCCTGAGCGCCCCAGCAAACGTGGAGGGTGGAGTGAACATGGGTTGTGCTCCAATCCATAATCCGGCACAGCTCGGACCAGTAGTCCACATTGGTGAAATCAAGGTTTTCTACCGGTGCTCCGGTGATAATCATACCATCGAACTTCCGGTCCGCTATTTTATCAAAGGTGGTATAGAATGAGGACAAGTGACCGGCGTCGGTGTTCAGGGAGGTGTGGCTGGCCATCTGGAGCAGTTCCACCTGTACCTGGATTGGAGAATTGGACAGCTTGCGCAGCAGCTGGGTTTCGGTGACGATCTTGGTGGGCATCAGGTTCAGAATAAGCAAATCCAAGGTGCGCATATCCTGGTGGATGGCCCGATATTCCGTCATGACAAAGATATTCTCTCCCTCTAGAGTGGCCCGGGCAGGCAGAGAATCAGGGATTTTAATCGGCATAAGCGGCTCCTCCTGTAAAGTTGCTTCTATATGTATACGAGGTTATCACATGCGCTGTTGTTCCGCAAGTGGAAATTTAATGGGCAAATGTCCGCCAATGGTGGATTTCTCTGGGCAAAAAGCGGGAAAGTCCACCAAAAAAGGGGCAATGTGGAAAAAAATCTAGAAAAATTTGAAAAAAGGAGTTGACAAAGGGAAGCGGGAGTGGTATTATAGCCAAGCTGTCCGCGAGGACAACGCAGCGAGCGGCCGGCAGCAGAGTGAGGAACAAAAAGATTTGGAAAAAGTCGAAAAAAGTTCTTGACAAAGGCTGGCGGGTGTGCTAAGATGTAAAACCGTTGCGGCAGCAACTGGCGCGGTCCAAACCGGTTGGCACGAAAAAAGTTTTGAAAAAAACTTGAAAAAAGTGCTTGACAAAGGCTTGAGAGTGTGCTAAGATAAAGGCCCGCCGCTGAGCGAGCGGTGTGCACC
>JAAWCR010000080.1 GCA_022793355.1 Lawsonibacter sp.
CGGGGGTCGTACCTGGCCACGATGGCCTTGAACTCGTCCCAAACCGGGCACTCCAGGTCCTTGTGCCGCTCCGTCTTGTTCATGATAGTAACCGGCTTCTCCACAAAATCGTCCAGGGGCATGAGCTGCAAAATGGCGTCCAGCAGCTCGGTGGCCTGGTGGCCGTCGCAGCGGACGTTGATATGCCCCTTTGCCGCCGCGATAGAGGCGGCGGCGAAGTTGGCATCGCCAATCACCAGGGTGTCGCCGTGGCCCATCTCGTGCAGGACCTTCAGCAGTTCGGGGGTGATACAGTTGGGAATACCTCTCAGCATTAGCGCTCCTTCTTTCAAAAATACTCGCCGTGGCGGGTGACGGTCTTTTGGCCGTGGCAGGTGAAGCTGTCGATGATGGCGCAGCAGATCCGGTCGGTCATGACGTTGTTGTCCCCGTGGAGCATGTTGCCCGCGCCGCCGTCGGTGTCCACCACCACGATGTCCCCCACTCCGGCGCATACGCAGTCGGTGGCGATCTCCCGCTCCCCCTCCGGCTCCATGGTCATGGGGTTGAGATACTCCACCAGCAGCAGCTTGTAGGGTGGAAGGGCCCTGTCCTTCACCGTGGAAACCAGGTTGCCCACCACTCTTCCGATACGCATCCGCTCACCTCCTACCGCTCTTCGTTGTATGTGTCAATAAAACCCACCACCGCCATGTCATAAGGGCCCTGATTGTCCCGGAAAATCCGGGAGGCCTCCTTCTTGGGGATGAGGAACACAAAGTCCCCCGGTCCGGCCTGACGGGTGTGGTCGGCGGCGACCACCGTTTCGGCGTCCTTCCCGTTGACGATAAGCTTCACCGTCAGCAGGGGCACCCCCTCCATAGAGGGGTCCTTCACCGTGGCCACCACTGTACCGGTAATTCGACCGGTAATCATTACTCCGCCTTGTCCAGGGAGGGCAGGATGTACTCCACGTCGGAGTGGGGCCGGGGGATCACATGGGCTCCAAAGAGCTCGCCCACCCGCTTGGCGGCGGCGGCTCCGGCGTCCACGGCGGCCTTGACCGCGCCTACGTCCCCCCGCACCATGACGGTGACCAGGCCGCTGCCGATCTGGACCTTTCCGATGAGGGATACGTTAGCCGCCTTGACCATGGAGTCCGCCGCCTCGATGGCGCCGATCAGGCCTCTGGTTTCGATCATTCCAAGAGCTTCTTTCATGTTGATAACCTCCGTTTATAATTTGAATAGAATATTACTTATTGTTTCCGCCAGCGGCGGTGGGTTCACAAATTACTGCATACTCCGCAGCAAATCGGGGTGGGGCGCGGGGATGACCACGCTTTTCCCCATCAGGCCCTGGGTTTCCTCCAAAGCCTCAGCCGCCTCCACGGCGGCGGTGACCGCCGCCACCTCGCCGGTGAGCAGGACGAAGGACTTTCCGCCCAGTCCCCGGCCCAGCCGCACCTCCAGCAGGCGGATGTCCGCCGCCTTGGCAGCGGCGTCGGCGGCGTGGATGGCTGCGCACAGGGAATAGGTCTCCATCACGCCCACCGACTTCAGGTGTTCGGTATCTGTACAGGCCATAATGGCCGGGGCCACGCTCTTGTCGATGTTGGCAATGACCAGCGAGTCCACCAGAACGCCCTGGGCCAGCTCCCGGCCCGCCTCCACAGCGGCCCGGACCGCCGCCACCTCACCGGACACCACCGTGTAGTGCTTTCCGGCGCAGACGCAGCCGGAGGAGACCAGCGTTACCTCCGCCGCCTTGAGCATCGTGTCGCACACCAGAAATCCGGTGGGGATGCTCATCACCTCGTTCATACCCAGCGCGTCCATTATGTCACCGTCCTTATCTCAATCCATTCCCCGGTCACCTGGGTGACAGTCCCGGAAATGGAGGCGTGTATTCTGGCCCCCAGGCCCTCCGGCTCGGCGATGAGCTGGCCCTTCTGGACTGCCATACCGGCTGTCACCACCGGCTTGTCAGGCCCTCCAACATGCATTTTCAGGGGGATGCGCACCGCCTGGACCTCCACCGTACCGGCGAAGGGGGCGTCGGCGTCGTATTTTTCCAAATCCAGCCGGCTGAGCAGCCGTGCCGTGGGCAGGCGCTTGGTGTCAAAGCCCTGGGGCGGGTATTTGGCCTCCTTCACCGGCTTGATCCCCTCTTTCCGCATCCGGTCCTTGTAGGCCTGCATCATTTTGGAGGGGTGCAGGCCGAAGTTGCAGGCGTAGTAGGTGCAGATGCCGCAGTCGCAGCAGGACCAGACGCCGTTGGTGTCCCCGCCGATGAGGCCGCAGTTCCCCGCGGCCAGGGCCCGCATGACCTTGTGGGGCTGTACGTTCAGCCCCATGGCGTTCCGGGGGCACATCTGGGTACACATGGAGCACTGGCAGCACACCGCCCGGGCCATCCGGGCTTCTCTTTGGAGATCGCCGTCCTTCCGGCTCAGAATGGCCGCGTCCCGGGGGAAGGCCAGCAGGCCGCCGGTGGTCTTGGTGACGACCTCCCCCTCCAGGGATTCCACCACCCGGCCCATGAGGGGCCCGCCAATGATGTACACGCAGTCCCCCACAGGGCCGCCCGCCAAGTCGGGTAAGAGGCTGAGAGGAGTACCGATGGGAGCGGAAACCGTCATGGGGTTTTGCACCGCGCCGCCGATGGTAAGCACCTTGTCGGTGACGGGCCGGCCCTGGAGGGCCTCGTACACCTGATACACAGTGGCGGCGTTGGACACCACGCACCCCACGTCCAGAGGCAGGCCCCCGGTGGGCACCACCCGACCGGTGACGCAGTGGATCAGGTTCTGCTCGTCTCCCGCCGGGTAGACCGAGGGGGAGAGGTACAGCTCAATGGCCTTGCCCTCCACCGCCCGCTTGAGCGCGTCCACCATGCCGGCGTTGTGCTCCTTCACGGCGATTACCGCCCGCTCCGCCCCCAGGTGGGCCTTGACACGCAGAGTAGCCGCCGCGATCTCCGGGGCGAAGGTCTCCACGATGTACCGGTCGGTGCGCAGCAGGGGCTCGCACTCAATGGCGTTGACAATAAAGACTTCGGCCTTTGCCTTGTACTTCACATGGGTGGGAAAGCCCGCGCCGCCGGCGCCCACCACGCCGGCTTGAAAAATCATGTCCAGCATAGGCTAAATGATCCGGAAGTCGTCGTGGAGGACGCACCGCCTTGCCCGGGTGAAGGTCCGGGCGGAGGTCAGCCCCTCGCCGGTGGGGGTGGCGATGGTGAGGGTGGCGTGGCCCTCGGCCTCCATTCCCAACCCCGAGTAGGAGGGGGCGTTCTTCACAAAGATGGTGGTGTTCAGGGCCTTGGCCGCCCGGCTCATATTCCGCACGTTGGTGGAGTGCATGATGGCCGAGTGCCAGCAGCCGTTCTCCGCCCGTACCGCCTCCCGGATGGCCTCATCCACGTCGGACACCCGGACGCAGGCCAGCACCGGCATGAGCATTTCTGTCACAACAAAGGGGTGATGACCGTCCACCTCGCAGATAATCAGCCGGGGCTTGCCGGTGTAGGAGATGCCGCACTGGTCCAGAATATAGGAGGCGTCCCGGCCCACAAACTTCCGGCTGGGGGTGTATTTGCCGTTATTCTCCATCAGGACGGCGCGCAGGACCTTGTCAATGTCCCCCCCGCGAATCTGGAACGCCCCGTTGCGCTCCAGCTCGGACAGAAAGCGGTCAAAAACGGTGCTGACACAGAACACCTCTTTCTCCGCCACACACAGGATGTTGTTCTCATAGGACGCCCCGTCCACCGTGCGCTTGCCCGCCTTGTCCAGCTCGGCGGTCTCATCCACAATCACCGGGGGATTGCCCGGTCCGGCGCAGACCGCCTTCTTGCCGCTGTTCATAGCCACCTTTACAATGGCCTCGCCCCCGGTAACGGACAGCAGCCGCACCTTGGGGTGCTTCATCACCGCCTGAGAGTTCTCCAGACTGGGCTCCGCCGGGGTGGTAATGATGCCGGAGGGCGCTCCATGGGCCACAAGGGCCTCATGGAGGACCCGAATGGCCTCCTGAGAGGACCGCTTCGCCGCCGGGTGGGGGCTGAACACCACCGTGTTTCCGGCGGAGATCATGCTGATGGCGTTGTTAATCACCGTAGCCGTGGGATTGGTGGAGGGGATCACCGAGGCGATCACCCCAAAGGGGGCGTGTTCCACCAGGGTAAAGCCGCCGTCGCCGGTATAGGCCTCGGTGGGGATGTCCTCTGGGCCGGGGGTCTTGTCGGCGGCCAGAAGATTCTTGACCACCTTGTCCTCCACATGGCCGTAGCCCGTCTCCTCATGGGCCATTTCCGCCAGATGCCGGGCGTTGTCCCGGGCGGCCTGACGCATAGCCTCCACCAGCTCCCGCCGCTTTTCCAGGGAAAGCTGGGTGAACTGCTGAAAGGCCATCCAGGCCGCTTCCACCGCCGCGTCGGCGTCCTGATACATCCATCCCCCCACGTTAACCGGGGCCTGGGCGGACACCGCCGGACGCAGCACCGCCTGGGGCGCCGCCGGGACGCTCTGGACCGGGGCAGGGGAGGTCCCGCCGCCCATCTGGGCGATGGTCAGGCGTACAATCTCCTCCACCTGTTCTTTGGAGAGCATTACCGCTCACCTCCTTCTTGGTGCTTGTCAAAGACCCGCTTGTGGTCGATGTCGATGTAGTCAATGATGGCCGTGATGGTGCAGTCCGCCGGCTTGTCCTTGGTGGTCTCGGTCATCCGGGAGGAGGACCCGGCGCACAGCATAACCACCTCGCCCTCCCCCGCCCCCACCGCGTCGATGGCGATGATGGGGGAGCCCTTCTCATCCATGGTGTCCAGGTCGATGTTCCGGACCACCAGCAGCTTCAGGCCGGTCAGCCGGTCGGACTTGGAGGTGCTCACCACTGAGCCGATTACTCTTGCAATTTGCATAGCTTCACCTTCCTTATCTTCCTTTCTTTTGAAAAAGAAAGGAAGCGAAAGAAAACTTTCCGGAAAAACCATGTTTTTCCTCACGCTTCTGACAGACAGTTGGAAGCAAAACGAAGTTTTGCGCCGAAGTTTCTTTTTGGTTCCTTTTTCTTTTCAAAGAAAAAGGAACACAGCTTAGCGTTTGATTTCAATCTCCAGGCTCATGGCCCGCTCCCGGGCGGCGTCGGTGACAATGCACCGGGGCAGGCAGCGGATCACGGGGATGCCCCGCTTCCAGGCCTCCTCCACATCCCGCTCGGTAACCAAGTCCATGGGCTCAGTTTCCCTGGGCTTTTCCGGGGGCGGGGCGGCTTCCGTTTTGTGTCCGCCGCAGGAGCCGCCGCACTTGCAGCCTCCGCCGCAGGAACAGCCGGCGCTCCGCTCCGGCTCGGGGCATACCAGCTCCAACAAGTCTCCGTCAGTAACACACAGGGCGTTGGCCTCGTCGGTGTCCAGATGGACCTCCAGGTCGTGGCCCTCCCCCACCCGGCAGATCACCTGGTCCAGCATACCGCCACGCTGCCCACTCATGCGCAGGGACACCGCCTGGCCGTCTTTCAGGCCGAAGCAGGCCGCCTGCTGGGGGGACAGGTGCAGGTGCCGGGCCGGTACGATCACCCCTTGGGGGATGGCCAGCTGGCCCGCCGGACCCTTCAGGGTGCAGCCCGGGGTGCCGTCCACGTCGCCGGACATACGCACTTGGCCGGGAACGCCTAGCTTCTTGGCCTCGGAGAAGGTCAGCTCCACCTGGGTTTTTCCCCGGACGGGGCCCAGCACCCGGACGTTGGCAAGCTCCCCTCTGGGGCCGGCCACGGCCACCCGCTCCTGGGCGGCAAACTGTCCCGGCTGGGACAGGGCCTTGCAGGGATGGAGGGCATAGCCTGGGCCAAAGAGCCGGTCCAGGTCCTCCCGGCTCAGGTGGACGTGGCGGGCGCTCACCCCGGCGGGGACAAATTTGGTCCCCATGGCGGCCAGGTGGGAGAGCACCGCGTTGCGAATATCCTTCCTCTCCATAAACTACCGCCCCTGGATGCTGGCCATGACACTGCGCACCACACTGGCCACCTCGCCGTTCTCACAGGGGGTACCGCTGGGGCAGCTCTGCCCCTGTGAACAGGGGGAGGGCTGTCCGGAGGGGGCGTAGCGGCAGACGGGACGTCCGCCGGTGGTGATGCCCAGCCTGGTCCTGGTCTCCACCAGCTGGTCCACCTGCTCGCAGGACAGCTCGTTGGCCCGGCCGATGATGTTGCCGGTATACATGGTAACCAGGGCGTAATACTCCAGCGACTCCATGCGCATATAGGCCTGCATGGGGCTCATGCCCCAGGTCAGCGCCCCATGGTTGGCCAGCAGCACCCCGTTGTGGGTGCGGCAGTAGGGGGCGATGGAGTCGGGGACCTCCTGGGTGCCGGGGGTGGCGTAGGGGGCCACCGGCACCACGCCCAGCTGGACCACCCCCTCGGGCAGGATGGGCCGGTCCAGGGCGATGCCCGCTATCGCACAGGACGTGGCCACCGGCGGGTGGGCGTGGACGCAGGCGATGAGGTCCGGGTTCTCCTGATACACCCGCAGGTGCATCTTCAGCTCGCTGGAGGGCTTCCGGGGCCCCTGGAGCACATGGCCCTCCAGGTCCACCTTAATCAGCATCTCGTCGGTCATATACCCCTTGCTCACCCCGGTGGGGGTGGTCCAGAGGGTGGTGGGAGAGACCTTGCAGGTGATGTTTCCGTCGTTGGACACCACATAGTTTTTGGCGTACATCCGCCGCCCCACCTCCAGGATCTCCGCTTTCGCGTCCCGGTCGGAGAGGTAGCGGTCCCGCTCTTCACCGTACATGGCTGGTCTCCTCCTTTCTTATTGTAATTCGTGTAAAAATCGCTGGCAGTTCTCTGTCAGGGTACCGGGGGCGGTAAACAGCCCGCCGCCCATGAGCAGGGCGGTGTCGTTCCCGTAAAACTCCCGCATAGGCCCAACCTTCTCAAAGGTCATCCCCCCGGCGGGACTGGGCAGGATGGGCCGGATGGCTCCCTGGTCCTCCGAGGCCATATCCCGGATGCCGGCGCACTGCGCCTCGCTGAGGGAGAAGCGGCCCCCGAAGTTGGGGAACACGGTGATATCCGCCCCCGCCAGCCGGGGGAGCTGGCCCAGCAGGCAGGCGCAGTCCACGCCGCCCCGGCCCCGGTCCAGCATGCCGCCCAGAAAGGCCGGGTGGCACACCACCGGCAGACCGGTTTTCTCCGCCGCGTAGCCAATCAGGTCAAAGCCCGCCAGTCCCGGGGCTACCATCACACCGCCGCAGCCGCAGTCAACAGCCAGCCGGAGGCGGTCGTCCATGTGGCGGAAGGAACCGGACACATTGGGGATGTAGGCGGTATGACCGCCTGTCTCCTCATTGGCCCGGCGGACGGCGGCGGCGGCCCGCTCCACCCGCTCCCGGAAGGGGGCGAAGGGCTGGTCCATCAGACCGTGGTCGTCCTTAATCAGGTCGATGCCCCCCAGGGCGCACCGGTAGGCCTCCTCCGCCAGGGCCTCCGGGGGCAGGCCCATGGGCTTGAGGGCGGTGAAGGTGAAGGGCCGGTCATAGACCCCCAGCCGTTCCCGCATCCCCTGAACCCCAAATTTGGGACCAGGGAAGGTCTTTTTCATGGAATTGGGCAGGCAAATCCGCTCCAGCGTCACATCCGGGAAGATGCTGCTGTTGCCAAAGGCCACGTTGAGCAGCTGGGGAAAGTCCGCCCCCGCCGTCCCGGCGGTGTAGACGATGTCCACCCGGTGCCAGCCGTTTTTCAGGTCCTGGGTATAGTCGATGTGACCCAAAATACCATCCAAAATGGCGGGGCATTCAATGTGCCGGGCGGGAAACTCCACCGTCTGCTCCACGCACATGCTTTTGGCGGTCTCCAGAGCCTCCTGTTCCGTGCCCCGGATACGGTAAATCACGGTAAAGCCGTCTCCGGCAAGCTGGCGGCGCAGGGCGCCGTCATCGTAATATTTGAATTTCATCCGGTTACCTCACAGCGCCTCAGGCTTGGCGTCGCTGAGTGCGGCGGGGAGGAACACCTGGCCCACGTCCTCCTCCCGGATCAGGAGGGACCTGCCCACCGCCCGCTCCACGGCGGACAGCAGGGCGGTCACGTCCATACCGTACTCCTTCATCAGGTAACTGCGGCTGGCTCCGTGGAGAAACTGGTCCTGAATTCCCAGGCGGATGAGCCTTTTGCCCACCCCCGCCTCCGCCATGGCCTCCGCCAGGCAGGAGCCAAGGCCGCCCGCTATGGTGTGGTTCTCCAGGGAGATAACCCCGTAGCGGCTGCGGGCAATATGCGCCACTATTTCCGGATAGTCAAAGGGTTTCAGGGTGGAAATATGATAAATTGCCGCCTGAATGCCGTTATGCTCCAGCACCTTCACCGCCCGCAGGCACTCCTCGGTGCACAGCCCGGCGGACACAATCACCAGATCCTCCCCCTCCGTCAGCTTCCGGGCCCTGCCCAGCTCCATGGGGGTGTGGAACAGCCGTGGAATCTCCCCCCGGAGCATGCGGACATACACCGGGCCGGGAATATCATAGGCAATCTGGAGGACATTTTCCACCTCGGTGGCGTCCCCCACCTCCAGCACCGTCATGTTGGGCAGGGCGCGCAGAATGGCCGTGTCCTCAATGGCCTGATGGGTGGCCCCGCCGGGGGTGGTCACCCCGGGGAGGAAGCCAATCATTTTCACCGGCAGGTTGGGATAGGCCACCGACATGGCGATTTGGTCCAGGGCCCGGCGGTAGATGAACACCGCGAAGGTGTGGACAAAGGGGACAAAGCCCTCCCGGGCCAGCCCTCCGGCAAAGCCCAGCATATTCTGCTCGGCGATTCCCATGGAGAAAAACCGGTCAGGGTATGCGTCCCGGAAGGAATCCGCCTCGCAGGAGCTGGTCAAATCGGCGGAGAGGACCAGCACCTCCGGCTTGTCCTTAGCCCATTGGACCAGGTTTTGGGCGTGGACCCGTTTGCATATCTCCATCAGCCTTCCGCCTCCTTTGCCATGGCCTCATAGCGGTCCCGGTAGTCCTCCCACTGCCCCGGCTGGGTAAAGCGGACATAGTGGAATTTGGGATGCCGCTCCCGGAGAAACTCCATCTGATAACAGGGGTCAGTGTCGCAGACCACCGCCAGGGGCCTGTCCGGGTGGGGGGTCTCCAGAGCCCGTGCCAAAGCCAAGGGGTCGTGGCCGGAGATGCGCACGCACGCGCAGCCGAAGGCCCGGAACCGGTCGTCAAAGGGCTCGATGTTCATCACCGGATCCATCACCCCGTCACACTGGCAGCCGTTGCGGTCCACCACCAGGATCAGGTTTTCCTGTTTGTGGAAGCTGGCCGCCTGAAGGGCCTCCCAGAACTCCCCGGACTGGCACTCACCGTCGGACAGAAAGACAAACACCCGGCCCGTCTCCCCTTTAAGCCGCAGGGCCATGGCGATGCCGCTGGCCTGGCTGACACCCTGGCCCAGCGAGCCGGTGGTGACCTCCATGCCGGGGGAGTGCTCGGCCCCAATCATCTCCACGCTGCTGCCGTCCCGGTTGTAATCCCTCATTCCTGCCTCGTCCATCCGGCCCGTCTCAATAAGGACAGCGTAGAGCACCAGGGCGTACTGGGCGGGGGAGAGGACGAAGCGGTCATACCCGGGCAGGCCATTGGAATTGAACTTGATTCCCGTCCGGGCGGGGTGTCCCGGGCCGGGGACGCCCCGCCAGGGGTCGGGCAGCAGGGGTGCGTCCACCGGAGGCAGATTCATCAGCCCCTGATACAACGCGGCCAGAATCTGCCCGGCGGAACAGGCCTGGGACAGGTATCCCCCCCGCTGCTCCACCGTATGCTGAAAGACCCGGAGGCGGACCCCTCTAGCGGTACGGTCCACTTCGCCGGCCCACAGCTGGTCGAATTTACTCATAAAAATACCTCATTTTATTTGCAATCCACCCCTCGCTGTGGTAAGATTGGACCAAACGGAAGGGGGGAACGCGGTATGCTTGCCATTGCCCGCCGCAATACCATTTTAGAGATGCTGCGGGAGCAGCAGAGCGTCAATGTGACCCAGCTGGCCGCCGCCCTTGGGGTGGCTACCGAGACCATCCGCCGGGACCTGAAGGAGCTGGAGTCCTCCGGACAGCTCATCCGCACCCATGGCGGGGCCTATATCACCGACGGCGTGCAAAATGATATCAACGTCTCAGCCCGGTCGGTCATCCGTAAGCAGGAGAAGCGGGAGATTGCCCGCAAATGCGCCCAACTGGTTCAAACCGGGGACTCCATCTTTTTAGATGCCTCCACCACCGACTGGTGCATTGCGCAGGAGCTTCTGGAGAAGAACATCACCGTGCTGACCAACTCTTTGAAGGTGGCGGATATTCTCTCCGCCTCCGCCAGCGTCAAGCTGATTCTGGCCGGCGGAAACTACGCCCCCCGCACCAGGTCCTTCTATGGAGAGCAGACTGTGGAGGATCTGAGCCGGTATTACGCGGACAAAGCATTTATCTCCTGCCGCACTGTCCACATGGAGTTCGGGGCCACCGACTCCAACGAGGGGGAGGCCCTGGCCCGGCGGACCATGCTGCGCCGTAGCCACAGCACCTATCTGGCGGTGGACCACAGCAAGCTGGACGGAATCTCCTTTTTAAACATCTGTCCCCTAGAGGACCTGACGGGCATTATCTGTGACCGCCCTCTGTCCCTCGTGTGGCAAAACCATCTCAAGAGCATCGGCGTGGAGTGCTATTGACCCTCCGCGTATCACAGCCGGCGGCGGTGAAGCCGCCGGCTTTTTTACGTTGCGCCTCTTATTTGCCGATGCCCAAGGCCTCAAAGGCCTTGTCGAAGGGGGCCTTGCACAGGCCCTTCTCGGTGATAATGCCGGTGATTAGGGAGTGGTCGGTAACATCGAAGGCGGGGTTGCACACCTTCACGCCCTCGGGGGCCATACGCTCGGAATACCACATCTCGGTGACCTCCTCAGGGGCGCGCTCCTCGATGGGGATCTGGTCCCCCGTCTCCAGGGACATGTCGATGGTGGAGCTGGGAGCGCAGACGTAGAAGGGGATACCGTAGTGCTTGGCCAGAATGGCCACCCCGGAGGTGCCAATTTTATTGGCGGCGTCGCCATTGCGGGTCACCCGGTCACAGCCCACAAAGACAATGTTTACCAGCCCCCGCTTCATGGTGATGGAGGCCATATTGTCGCAGATCAGGGTGGTGTCGATGCCGGCGTTGTGCAGCTCAAAGGCGGTAAGCCGGGCTCCCTGGAGCAGGGGCCGGGTCTCGTCGCAGTACACCCGGAAGTCGGTCCAGCCGTGCTCCTGGGCCACATACATGGGAGCGGTGGCGGTGCCATATTTGGCGGTTGCCAGGGTGCCGGCGTTGCAGTGGGTAAGGATGCCGTCCCCGTGCTTGAGCAGGCCGAAACCAATCTCACCGATGCTCCGGCTGATGGCCACGTCCTCATCTCGGATGGCCTGGGCCTCGGTGAAGAGGATCTCCTTGATCTCCGCCACCGGGCGGGTCAGGCTGGCCCGCATGGTGCGTTCCATCCGGTCCAGGGCCCAGAACAGGTTCACCGCCGTGGGCCGGGAAGAGGCCAGATACTCCTTCTGCTTCATAAACTCCTCGCAGAACTTCATCTGGTCGGCGGTGTCGATACGGGAAGCGGTGAGAGCGATAGCGTAACCGGCGCACACGCCAATCGCCGGGGCTCCGCGGACCCGAAGAAGCTTGATGGCCTCCCAGATGTCCTCAATTTTGCTGACGTTGAGCACCTTCACGGTGCCGGGCAGCAGGGTCTGGTCCAAAATTTCCAGACAGGTTCGATCCGCCGACATGCGGACGGTATCCAGCTGTAATGCGTTCATATGTCAGGACTCCTTTTTTATATGCGTTCTTCCAGGCACTGCCCCTGCACGGCGCGGCGCCTCCAAAAAGTTTTCCAGTTACTCCGCTGCCTCCTGAGCCCGCTTCACGGCGGCCACAAAATCGGCGCCGGTGCGGAACTTGGCCTGGTTCATGATGTAGTCCTTGCCGCACAGGATATTCAGCCGCTCCACCCAGGCCCGTTTGGACTCGTCGGCGATGGTGGTCACGTCCTTCACGTTGGCCATGCCCACGGTGCGGCGGTGCAGCTCAGTGCCGGCGTAACCGGCGGTATCGTTGAGAATGCCCTCCAGATACCACTTCTTGAAGCCGGGGACCTTCGCCATGGGCTCGGTGGCCGCCTCGTCGAACTTTTTGTTGAACTTGGCGATAAAGAGGTCCATGGTCACCTCGATGGTTTTCAGGCACCAGTCGCAGAAGGCGTCGTCCCCGGCGGCCAGGCCGTTGTCATAGGCAAAAATCAGGTTCGCCACCACGTTGCCGACGTCGTAGCCCATGGGGGCGTAGGTGGCAAACTCCGGGTCAAAGACCTTGGTGGAGTCGGGGCGGACGAAGATGGAACCGGTGTGCAGATCGCCGTGCATCAGGGCCTGGGCGTCAGTCATAAACTTGAATTTCAGCTTGGCGACCTCCAGGTGGAGGGCGGCATCCTCATACAGCTCCTTTTTCACAAACTCCTTGTTGGGGGCGAAAACGTGGTTGTTGCCGTTGATGTCGTTGTAGGGTTCCATGAGCACCAGGTCCTCGGTAATCTTGCACAGCTCAGGGGAGATAAAGCTCTTAACCAGCTCCTTTTTCGCCTGGTGTTCCATCACCACATCGCTGGTCATAAGCAGGGTGTTCACCATAAAGGTAGAGATGTCCTCAGCAAAGCAGGGGAAGGTCTCGTGGTTCATCAGGGCGTAGCGCATCAGCTGGTAGTCGGACAGATCCTCCATGCCGCAGGCGCTCATAACGGTGTCGTAGAAATAAATTTTAGGCACCATGCCGGGGGCGTACTTGTCGTTGAGCTGGAGAATTTCAGATTCGATTCGGTTGCGGTCGGTGGATACCTTCATATCCTCGGAGATGCGCAGAGAAACTCCGGCGTGCTTGATGATAACCGAGTGGCCCTGTTCGTCCCACACCCGAAAGACGTAGTTCAGGTTGCCGTCGCCAATCTCCTTGGCCTGCATGGTGGCCTTGTCCCAGCCAATGTCCGGCAGCTTTTCCAGGGTGTACTCCAGGATGTCGTCAATACCCATAAGAAAGTACGTATCAAATTTGCCCATGTTTGTTTCCTTCCTTCTGATGAATGTAACCGGGGTCCTCGGCGGCCCGGTTCGAATAAAGCTTACTGTTCCTTCTTGCCGGCGTAAGCGGCCATCAGGGCCAGAGCCAGAACGGCGCCCTTCACGGCGGGCAGGATGTAGTAGGGCACGGCGCAGATGGTCAGGCCGTTCTCCAGGGTGGACACCAGCATGGCGCCCACCAGGGTGCCCAGGGCGTTGGGCTTCTCCGCGCCGCCCACCGAGCGGCCCACGAACACGGCGGCCAGGGCCTGCATCAGGTAGTTGTCGCAGCAGCCCACCTGGGCGGAGCTGCCCCGGGCGGCCACCATGATGCCGCCGATGGCGATGAACAC
>JAAWCR010000081.1 GCA_022793355.1 Lawsonibacter sp.
ACAAAGAAACAATGTAACCTGGCCATTCCATTGAAGATACACACATCCCATAAACAGGGTCACCAGTATTGCCGCCAATATACCAACAGCCTGTGGCATAGTGATCGCTCTCTTTTTCATGATGAGCGATTACAACCTCACATAAGCGTCAACCTCTTCCGCAAAAGCTAGCATAGCCTCAGCATCTTCAATTGATGTAACCCTCTCCTTCATCAACTGGCCAATCTCCCATGGAAACGAAAGATAATACCACTGCGCAATGCAGTTCATATAATTTTCCCAGCTCCACAGAAGATTTTTCAAGTCCTTCTTGTTCATCTATTAGATGGAAGGGTTTTGGACAGTGAAGATGCAAGCATCAGCGGCAATCAATTTCATCAGATGATAGCAGATTTTTCCCACAACCAAACGTTAGCTGATTTTGAAAAGTCTTTGCTGATTTTACTGAATGAGTATGAGCATAGTTTTATCAAGGCAAATATCAAATCGTTTGAAAAATATGAACGTGTGCCCCACTATAAAATCGCAGAGGCTATCTACCAGCGGGATGGGGATCGGGCTTTTCAAGAAGCGTATAATCATGTTCGGAATTATATGCTTGATATGGGATGGAAAAATATTCATTCCGCTTCGAAGGAGCCCTATTTCTCTTCCTCAGAATAAAATTCCTTGATTATCTTGTTCGTTTGACTGAGTATGTATGTCATTATTTTCTGTCCCTGAAAACCCCCACCACCTTTTTAAAACAAAGGTGGTGGGGGTTTCATATTTCGCTTAAATTCAATCCCAATAATTCTCTGGATTTCCATATACATATAAAAAAGGGACAAATGCCCGCATTCGTCCCTTTTTTCCCTTAACTTAATGACATTGCTGCAAGATCAGTCCTCTTATCTTCTCAGGAAAGAAATATTACAACCAGGTTAAAAATCTGAGGAAAAATCAGCATCACACCCACCAGACGGCAAATCTGAAGGACCACGAGGTTGGTACTCTCCACCCCAAGGTCGGCGGCAATCAGAGCCATTTCCGTAGCTCCTGCCGGAGACAGGGTCAGCATAGCTTCCCGGGGCGGAATATGGAACAGCCTTGACAACACCAGCCCCACCCCCACACAGCAGGCTATATACCCCAGACACAGCGCCACAGCTGGCAAGGCCAGCTGCCGCATAGCAAAAATTTGATCTCTGGTAATTCCCGAACCAATGCAGCACCCGGAAACCACCTGTGCTACCTGCCGCAGCCATATAGGCATCCCGGGGCATCTGCCGCTCAATTTCAGGGCAACTGTAACAATTAGAGCGGCAGATAAGGCCCCCGCCGGCACTCCAGACAGCTTTCCCAACCCGGCTGCAGCCATAGCCAGGCACATAGTCGGCAGAAACCCTAAAAAGGTTGGCTTCGCCTGAACTCGTTTATTCTGCTGCTGAATCCGGCTCTCCAGCGCCTTTGCCGCCTCTGGCTCTAAAAGGCGGTCAGACAGCAAAATCACGGTAGGCAAGCAGCCCATACCAAAAATCATCCGCACAAACTGCATCACCGCCACTACCGATCCATCCGCCCCCATATCCATTGCGATAAGCGGAGTGTCAGACATTCCGCCGGGGGCGGCGCAGAACAGGCAGGTAAGCAGATCCAGGTCGGTAGCGCGATAAAAGACGGCGGCCATGGCCAAATTCAGCACCAGTAAGCTCACCAGCACAAAGAAGTAAGGCTGAATTAGCCGGGGCAGATGCCGCACATCCTCCCGAGTCATCATACACCCTATGTACGCCCCTGTAAGCGCCTGCGCCAGCACCCGGGCCTGCGGAAAGATATAGGCCTGACCAGTGGCAATATTCAGCGCCGCTGCACCCAAAATTGCCCCTACTAGCATACCGCCGGGCACGTTCAGCTTAAAAACCAGCACTCCCATCCCCAGCGCCGCAGCCAGAGTCAGCAGCATCCACATGGTCCCCATTACCTCCTTTTCTCTTTCATCCACCCAACACCAACATCAAGACGGGGATGGTAATAAAGCTGCCCAAAATAGATAGACAGGCTCCGGTGGCGGCGTATTCCTCATCCGCGCCAAAGGCTCCGGCCATTACCGTCACCTGGCTCACCACGGGTAGGGCGCTCTCCACTACAAAGACCTGAAGGGCCAGCCCCTCCATTCCCAGCAGGGAGCAGCAGCTCAGGGAAATAATCGGGGCGATCGCCAGCCGCATCACCAGCATAATGGGCAGCCCCCGCAGAAAGCGCAGATTTTTCAGTCCCACCTCATAGACAATGAACCCGCAGTAAATCAGGGCCAAAGGGGATACCGAGCCACTTATGTAATTGGCAAAGCGCATCAAGGTGTTGGGAAGCTTCCAACCCAAAGTAAGCATCAGCACAGAAAAAATCACTGACAAAATAGGGGGCTTGAGAAACACATCCCGGAGAAACTGGACTATCCCCCCCTTTTGTCCCGGCTTCGCTCCGGCCCGTTCCACCAGCATAACGCCGACGGACTGCATTAAAGCGGTGTGGCCGATGTAATAGAGCATAATATATGGCATACTCGTCTCACCAAACAACTGTGTACAGACAGGGATTCCGATAAACAGCGTATTGGAAAAGCCAGCCATAGCCACAAATACGCCCCAGCGCCCATGGGGCAGGCGGAGCAGCATCGCCACCCCCGCCGAAGCCAGTACCGTTATCACCACCGACAATATTGCGGTGGCCACCATGCCGCCGGCCTGCATCAAGCTGCTCCGGTCCAGATTGTCCAGCAGTCCCACAATACAGTTGCAGGGGACCGCGATATTGATGATATACTTACTGACAAACCCCTTCTCCCGGGCGGTCATCCAGCCCCTGGCCCCCATAAAATAGCCCACCGCCATGAGCATCAGCAGGACCAGGCAGGCTGAGAGGGCATTGAAAAATCCAGCCATCTTGTTCTCTCCTTTAAGAATCAGGGCCCGGACGTATATTACGGCCGGGCCCTTCTCAGATTACTCCTGCGGCGTGGAGGGCTTTCCGCCTCTGGAACGGCGGCGGCGCCGCCGCCGCGGGTCCCCTCCTCCGGATCGCTCCTCCTGAGGACGAGGCGCACCTTCCCCTCTGGGGCGGTGGCGGTGGTTCCTGTGTCCGGACTGGCGCTCCTCCTGTTCAGAGGAACGATCCTTCTGAGTCTCCCGGCTGGGGAAGGCCGCCTCAATAGCTGCGGCCAGGGACGCCTCCTCAGTCACCTTGGCCGGAGCGTCCTCCTGACGGCGCAGCCGGGCCAGCTCCTCCAGGGGGGGCTCCACATAGCCTTCAGGCCGTTTGCCCTTCCCGCTGCGGATAACGCACAACTCACAGTTGTGATAGGTTTTGGGGCTCTCCGGGTCGGACTCCAGCCGCACCTGGGCGGTCTGCCGCAATAGGTTGACCCCGGATACCGTACCGGCCCCGTCGGGCGTCTCCACAAAGGACTCCTGCTTGGGGGCCCGCCTCACCAAATCCTCATAGGCCTCCTGCTCATATTTCAGGCAGCACATCAACCGCCCACAGGTGCCAGAAATCTTTGTGGGATTGAGGGAGAGATTCTGCGTCTTTGCCATCTTGATGGACACGGGCTGAAACTCCTCTAAAAATTGAGAACAGCAGAAGGGCTTTCCGCAAATTCCCAGACCGCCCAGCATCTTAGCCTCATCTCGGACACCAATCTGCCGCAGCTCAATCCGGGTGTGGAGAGCTCCGGCCAGATCTTTCACCAGTGCCCGGAAATCCACACGGCCCTCAGAGGTGAAGAAAAACAGCACCTTACTGCCATCAAAGCTGTATTCACAGCTGACCAGCTTCATGTCCAGCCCGTGCTCCGCGACTTTCTGCTGGCAGACGGCCAGCGCGCTCTTCTCCCGGTCCCTGTTTTTTGCCAGCAGCCTGAGATCCTCCGCCGTAGCCATACGTACCACTGGGCGCAGGGGCGCAGTGAGTTCTATTTCGTCAATCATGTTATTCTCTCGGACGCACTGGGCATACTCCGTCCCCCGGGTGGTCTCCACGATTACGCCGTCCCCCTCCTGGAACTGAACTCCATTGGGGTTAAAATAGTATTCTTTTCCGCCGCTCTTAAAGCGGACGCTGATAATTTCTACCATAGGTATTTTCTCCTCACTGTATTATGAACCGCATTCACGGATTTTCATACATTCCCGCACACAGCCACCCGGCCAGCTGTCCGGCATTGACGTTCAGCTGCGCGGCGCTTCGAAGCTGCTTTACCAGCTCCGCCGCTTTCATCAGCCGCTTTCGGTCTCCTCCCTGGACGGCCCGTGCGCCTAACTCAGTCTCCAGGGCACCCAGCAGGATGGACAGCTCCCCTCTGCCCCGCTTATTTCCCAGATCCATTAGCGCCTCAAAAAGGGTCAGCTCGTCTGCCCTCTCCAGCGCCCCGGCCAGCTTTTTTACCAGTTCCCGTCCCTCTTCATCGCAAGCTTCCTCCAGTCCGGTCCGGGTGGTCAGGGTCAGCTCCTCACAGCGGGAACGCACGGTCTGAAGAATTCCTCCGGCATTCGCCGCCAAAAGCAGAAAGCAGGCATAGGGAGGGCCCTCCTCCAGTAGCTTAAGCATAGCGTTTTGAGCGGAGGGATTCATCTGATCCGCTCCCTCCAGCAGATATACCTTTCGATCCCCCTCGTTGGGCCGAATGTAGGCGTCGGCACGCAGGGCACGCACCTGGTCCACCGTGACAGGCTTTCCCTCCTCCGGCCCGCAGACAACCGATAAATCCGGATGGATCCCCTTTTCAATTTTCTGGCATGGGTTGCACCGTCCGCAGGGTTTCTCCCCCTCCCCGGCGCACAGCATCGCCGCCGCCAGCAGCCGGGCCAGGGTATGCCGCCCGGACCCCGCCGGACCGGCGATGATATAGGCGTGGGACAGCCCCCGCCCCCGTTCCTGCTGGGACAGCTGCTCTTTGATTCGATCGTTTCCCGCTAACGTTGAAAGATTCATAGCGTTTCTCCCCGGCAGTCTCCTCTTTTTCCAAACAAGAAAGAATCAGCCGAAAAAATCTCGTTTTTCCTCTCAAATAAGGACTCTCACTTCTGAGTGCATATTATACCCTATTTTTTTCAAATAGGCCAGTTCTTTTTTTGAAATTCGTTCCCCAGGGGCCACCACGGGGACGCCAGGGGGGTAGGGCGCGATCTGACAGGCGGCAATCTCCCCCTCGCAGTCCTCCAGTGGCCACACCCGGCCAGAAGCAAACAGGGCGGCCCGGGGGGAGAGTACCCGCTCCGGGATAGGCGGGGCAGGGATGGGGAGACAGTCCCCCATCATCCCCCGCAGCTCCTTCAGCGCCTCCTCCAGGCGGAGGAAGTCCTCGTTGCTATCCTGAGCGGTGCAGATGAACACCACATGCCCGCCATCCTCCATTTCCGGGTAGATGTTCCTCTCCTCCAGCGCCCTTGCAAAGGTGGGGCCATCCTTCACTTTAAGGACAAACCGGCAGGGGTCCAGGGACAGGCCGGACCGCAGGTGGAGACTGGGAAATTTCTGCCGCAGCTCCGCAACCCGGCAGGCCGACCGGCAATACTCCTTATCTCCCCCGTCTGCCAGCCACTGACGGGCCGCGTCCAGGGAAGCCATCATGGGGTAGGATGGACTGGAGGTACCAAAAACCGAGGCCATTTGCCGTACCCGGTCCGGGTCCATCCAGTTGGTGAACAGCAGGGCGGACTGTCCCATAGCCGGGAGGGTTTTATGGGCGGAGACCACTACCGCGTCCGCCCCCTGGAAGGGGACCAACCCCAGGAAAGGTAAATGGGCCCCGTGGGCTCCGTCCACAAAAAGTTTTCCCCTATGCCTATGAACAAGCTGGGCAATGGTCCCAATATTTGACAACACTCCGGCATATGTTGGGGAGGTAATACAAACCGTTTTCACCTCTGGGTGCTCCTCCAGGGCTCGCTCCACATCTTCCAAGGCAATGGGACCGGGAAGGTTCTCCTCTCTCAGCCAGGGCCGCTCCAGCCAGACGGGCTCCAGGTCTAACAGAGCCAGGGCGTTGAAAACAGCCCGGTGGCAGCCCCGGTCCACAAGAATTTTACTTCCCGGCCGGGCACAGAGGGCCAGCCCGGTGTGGATTCCCATGGTGGACCCCCCGGTGAGAAACTGGCAGTATTCAAAGCCGAACAGGTCCGCCCACAGCCGCTGGGCTTCATCGAAGGGCGATCCGGCGGTATACAGGTTCCCGGTGGGGGGCAGCTCGGTAACGTCAATGGTGGCCAGGCCAGCCAGCTCGGGCACAGGAAGATACTTCCCCTTGTGGCCCGGCATGTGAAAGCGGAGGGGTGCATGGTCGGCATAGCTGCGCAGGGCGTCATAAAGAAGGGTGGGCATGGATATTACCTCCAAAAAGGCGGAAGGGTCTCCCCTTCCGCCAAAACATTATCTCTGATGGGGGGCGTAGGCCACCACGGTGCGGCGGTTGGGTTCCACGCCGGTGGAGTAGGTGGTAACGCCCCTATAGTCCTGCAACGCAGTGTGAATTACATGGCGTTCATAGGCGTTCATGGGCTCCAGGGTCATATTCTTGCGGTACTTGACTACCTTGCCCGCCATTTTAATAGCCAGCCGCTGCAAGGACTCTTCCCGCTTGGCTCTGTAGCCCTCAGCATCCACATGGACGCGCACTCGCTTGGACTGCCCACGGTTTACAGTATAGCTGGTCAGCTGCTGAATGGCGTCCAGGGTCTCCCCCCGGCGGCCGATGATAGCGCCTAGGTCCTGGCCCTGAAGGACCACCTTGTAGTTGCCCTCACTGGTAACAAATATCTCCGGAGCGGCCTGTACCTGAAGGTGTCCCATCAGGCCAGTGAGAAATTCCCGAATCCGGCTGGCCTTCTCGTCCGCCGGGTCCGCAGGCTTGACCTCCACAGGCTCTCTGTGCACAGGGGTGGGAGCAGATCCAATCAGAACCTCGTCCCCTGTCTGCAGCTGGTTTTCCTGCCGGCGGGGGCGCTCCCGTCGCTCGGGCCTGGGCTGGCTTTTCCTAGGGGGAGCCATGCCCGGCTTGGCGGACAGAATGGTCTCCTCCTTTACCGGGGCAGCGGGAGCCGGTTCCTTCGCCACAGGCCTGGATACCGGCTTGGAGGCGGGGACAGCCGGCTCCTCTGCGGTAGGCTTTGCCGCAGGCAGTTCCTGCTTGGAAGCGGCGGGAGCCTCCTCCCGCAAAAGGGATTCCTCCTGGATGGGACGGGCCACGCCGTCCACCTCATTATAACTCACCCGAACCTTGGCCGGGTTGCTGCCAAAGCCCAAAAAGCCGGACTTAGCCCGCTCAATGACTTCCACGGACACATCGTCCCGGTCTAGGCCCAGCTGGAACAGGGCGGCGGAGATGGCGTCCTCCTCGGAGCGCCCGGTGGTCTCAATCCATTTTAACATCACTTAGCCCTCCTTATTTTCGTCCTCGTCGATTTCGACCTCAATTTCCTCCACTTCCACCTCGATCTCCTCGGTCTCAGCGGCGGGAGCGGCCTGCTCCAGCGGGACAACCGGCTCTGCGGGCGGAACAGGGATCTCCGGGGCCTGAACAGTCTGGGGCTTGGTCTCCTCCTCAGAGGTCTGTTCCCCCTTCTTAGCCTTGGCGGATTTGGACTTCTTCTTTTTTCCGGTCTCAGCGGCCTCAATGGCGCGGAACAGCTGGTTCGGGTCGGTATAGGGAGTCACGCCGCCGTAGCGGCCGGGGATGTAGGACCGCCCCCGGGCGTAGGCACGAATGCCCTCCCGGCTGTCCTCCCGGTTAATCCCCTCCTGACTGGGTTCGGTATCCTTCTTCTGGGGTTTCTTCTTACCCCGGTTCTTCTTTTCTTCCTCAATCCGGCGCTGGCGCTCCAGACGAGCCTCCTCCTTGCGGCGCTTTTCCTCTTCCTTCTCCTCGGCTTCCCGCTTGGCGGCAGCCTCCTGAGCGGCCTCGTAGTCCTTTTTCAGCATCTTGCCGCAGATAACCTCCTGAATCATCTGCACAAGATACTGGGCAATCCAATAGACCGTCAGGCCGGCGGGAATGGTAAAGCCAATCCACAAAGACATAATGGGCATCATCCACATCAACATCTTGTTGGTTCTGTCCATCTGCTCATTTTTAGTCTGATTGCTCATCTTATTGGTGGCCTGGGACACCTTCATGCTCAGGGTAGAGGCGGCGATTGAGATCAATGGCAGCAGGAACAGGCCGATGGAATCCCAGCCGAAGCCCCGATTCCAGAACATCAGGTTGGGAATTAGGGACAGATCGATGCCCAGAAATATAAAGTTCAACACAAACAGATGCTCGCCGGCCCCGGCAAACTGGGCGTTGACAGCGGCCTGAAGGGACGCCAGGTTTTCATTTGTCACCTGGGCCAGCAGATACAGCTGGTTAAACCCGCCGTTCTGGAACAGGCCGGAGATCACGCCGTCCTTATTTTTCCACAGGCCGTCGGCAAAAACGGTGAGCTCTCCGCTGGCCACCTTGTCCGCCATCCCCTGAATCAGCTTGTCCATATTGCCCTGGGAGACCCAGCCCTTGGTCACGGCCAGGGTCTGCCAATCCAGCTGGGCGGCCAGCACTTGAATCTGTTCTCCGGACATCTGCATGAAATAGGTCAGGGGCTCCCGGATAATGCCGTACAGGGCCACCAGAACAAACATAGGGATAAGGGACCAGATGCAGCCGCCCATAGGGTTGACCTTTTCCCGCTCGTAAAGCTTCTGCATCTCCAGGTTATAGCGCTCCTTGTCCTTGCCATACTGCTTTTGCAGCTGCTGCATCTTCCCTGAGAGCATGGTGGTCTGAATCATGCTCTTTTTGCTCTTCAGGGTGACAGGGAAAAGGATGAGCTTTACCACAATGCCAAACAAAATCAGCGCCAGGCCATAGCTGTTGAACAGATTGTAGAAAAACAACAGCAGCCAGGCAAAGGGTTGTAAAATAATACCCACGCAAAATACCTCCGCATGTTAAATTATGGCAGGGCCCCCTCTATGGTACGGGGTCGTACTCAATGGACCTCTGCCGGTGGAAGGGGTGGCACCTAGACAATCTGCGCAGTGCCAGCCAGCCCCCCTTGAGGGCGCCATATTTCTCCACCGCCTCCAGGGCGTATTCCGAACAGGTGGGAATAAAACGGCAACAGGGGGGACGCAGGGGCGAGATGGCGCGACGGTAGAACCGGATTAGGGACAAAAGCAG
>JAAWCR010000082.1 GCA_022793355.1 Lawsonibacter sp.
ATTGTCACCGGCGTATCCCTGTGCCTGTTCTACGTGGCCTTTTATCAGGGCTGGGGGACCTTCGCCCGGTGGTTTAAATCCATCCAGAGCGCGGTGGAGCTGCCCGACCCGCAGGTGCGGGGCTATACCACCCTGCTGCTGGCCCACGTGACCTTCAACATCCCCTATGTGATTCTCAACGTGGCCCCCAAGCTGCGGCAGATGGACCGCAACCTGATGGACGCGGCCCAGGACCTGGGCTGCACCTGGATGCAGGCCTTTTGGAAGGTGATGCTGCCCGAGATCAAGCCGGGCATTGTCTCAGGCGCCCTCATTGCCTTCACCATGTCCATTGATGATTTCATCATCTCCTACTTCACCGCCGGGTCGGCCAGCTCCACCCTGGCCATGACCATCTACGGCATGACCAAGAAGCGGGTCACTCCGGAGGTTAACGCCATCTCCACCCTGCTGTTCCTGTCGGTGCTGGTGCTGCTGGTGCTGTCCAACGTAAAAGAGGTGCGGCAGGAGGCCCGGGAGCGGCTGGGGGCGGCCCGGAAGCCCACCGCTCTGGAGCGGGCCCGGCAGAAATTTGCCGAGCCCCGGTATCTCTGGGCCCGCCGGGGACTGGCCGGGGCGCTGGCCTGCGTATTTATCGCGTCGGTGAGCTTTCTCAGCTATGCCACCGGCTCCCGGCCCGTCGTCAACGTCTGCTCCTGGGGGGAGTACATTGACGAGGCGCTTATTACCCAATTTGAGGAGGCCACCGGCATCCGGGTGAACTACCAGACCGCCGAGAGCAACGAGGCCCTGTACTCCCTGCTGAAGAGCGGGGGAGCGGACTACGACGTGATCGTCCCCTCGGACTATATGATTGGCCGTCTCATTGCCGAGGACATGCTGGAGCCCCTGGACTACAGTCAGATTCCTAACTTTTCCCTCATTGACGATCGGTTTAAAAACCTGTCCTACGACCCGGAGAACCGCTACACCGTCCCCTATACCTGGGGCACCTTGGGGATCATCTACAACACCAACCTGGTGGAGGAGGAGATCACCAGCTGGAGGGCGCTGTATGACGACAAATACGCCGGAAATGTGCTGCTGATCAACAACTCCAGAGACGCCATCGGCGAGGCACTGTTCTGCCTGGGGTACTCGGTGAATACCACCGACGAGGCGGAGATTCGGGAGGCCTTTGCGCTGGTGGCCGACGCCAACCGCCGGGGAGTGTTCCAGGGCCGGGTGATGGACGAAATCTTTTTGAAGATGGAGGGCGGCAACGCCGCCATTGCTACCTACTACGCCGGCGATTATCTGTCCATGGCGGACAACCAGGCGGAGGGGGTGGACCTGGCCTTTGTCATCCCGGAGGAGGGCTCCAACTGGTTTGTAGACGCCATGTGTATGCTGAAGGACGCCCCCCACCAGCGGGAGGCCCACATGTGGATCAACTTCATCGCCTCCACCGAGGCCAACCTGGCCAATATGGACTATATCTGGTACGCCTCCCCCAACCGGGAGGCCCTGGAGCAATATCCCGCCTACTATGAGGAGCTCTACGGCGAGGAGCTGGACCGGTCGGTCTATGAGATTATGGCCGCCCCGCCCGAAACCCTGGAGCGCTGCGAGGCCTATCGCAACCTGCCGCCTGAGACCCTCAACCTGTACAAGAGCCTGTGGACCCAGATGGGAGTTTCCTGAGACCGGCGGGCAGGTCTTGCCCAACTCCCGTCTAAACGGCGGCCGCCCCAAAAGGGCGGCCGCCGTTTCTGCTGTTCGGGGCCGCGGCGCATTAGCGTCCGGTGGGCTAAACAACTGTTTTGTAAGGGAAAGGGGGATTTTGCGCCGCTCAGGCCGGTAAATCGTGAGCTTCGACAGGGCGTGTCTGTCCGGGCGAGCGGATTAAGCTCGCATTTTCAAGAATAAGTTTTGTTTGTGTAGAAAAAACGTCGAATATGCTGATAAAAAGTACCATAAAATACGAAAAATTGACTTGCATATTCTGCCAAAATGTGATAGATTGTAGGCGGTCGGTGGAAACGCACCGTTAAGAGAGGAAAAGTCGGGAACTTTTACTGGCTGATACATTTCGAAACGAAAGGAGAATAATAATGGAAAGCGTGAAACGAATCATTATAGCGGACATGGGAACGGAATTTCGAAAAAGCCTGATTCGTACACTGGCCGATGAGTCTGACTTTCAGATTGTCGGTGAGACGGGAGACGGTCCCGAGCTGCTGCGGCTGACGCGGGAGCTTCAGCCGGACGCGCTGGTGATGGAGATGGTGCTCACGGGAATGGATGGCCTGGACGTTTTGGACGAGCTGGCCAAGCTGCGGGTCCGGCCCAAGGTGTTGATTCTGTCGAGCTATATCAAGGGCGCCATGGTAGAGGCGGCGGCCGCGAGGGGTGCGGACTTCTTTGTAACCAAGCCCTGCCGGGTCTCTGTGATTGGGCAGCGGCTGAGACAGCTGACGGCTGCGGGCGACCTGGAGCCGGAGCAGGACGACAGCCCCACGCTGGAGGCTCAAGTGACCGCCATTATCCATGAGGTAGGCGTTCCCGCCCACATCAAGGGCTACCAGTATCTTCGGGAGGGCATTATTATTGCGGTCAACGATATGGACGTGATTAACGCGGTGACCAAGGTGCTCTACCCCGAGGTGGCCAAGCGCTTCGGCACGACGCCCAGCCGGGTGGAGCGGGCGATTCGCCACGCCATTGAGGTGGCCTGGGACCGGGGCGACCTGGAGACGCTGCAAAAGTATTTCGGCTATACCGTCTCCAACACCAAGGGCAAGCCCACCAACAGCGAATTTATCGCGATGATTGCCGACCGCATCCGGCTGTCCCGGAGAAAGAGCAACGCCTGAGCCCTTGTCTTTGCGCCCGAAATCTGCTATAATCCAGTATAGTCCCGAGAAACGGCGAAACGCGTCGAACCTTGTCGAAGAGGGGCAAAATTGGAAAGAGAGGCGAGAAAGATGACGATTCAGTATACGCCGCGGGGAACCTGTTCCCGGGCGTTTCAGATCGAGGTGGACGGGGGAGTCATCCAGTCCGTACAGGTGACCGGCGGCTGCGACGGCAATCTGAAGGGCCTGTCCTCCCTGTTAAAGGGGATGAAGGTGGAGGAGGCCATTCAGCGCATGGAGGGCATCCGCTGCGGCATGAAGCCCACGTCTTGCCCTGACCAGCTGGCTCAGGCCCTGAAAACAGCCCTGTAAGCGGGCAAACCGAAACCTTCCTAGAGGATGAAACGGCGCGGCCATTCTGGCCGCGCCGTCTGCGTTTTCAGGTCAGCTTGGAACCCGCCGCAGGGATCCGGCTGATGAGCCAGGCGAAGGGGAGGGAGAGGAGGAAGAAGGCCAGGGCCAGCAGGGGCACGGACAGGGCGGGGGAGAAGGACAGCACGGTAATCCCGAAGCGCCGAAAGACCAGCGTCCATAGGGGGTGAATCAGGTAGACGCCGAAGGCGCAGGCCCCCAGGCTGGAGACCGCCCTGCGGCGGGAGCGCTCTTCGCTGATGCCCAGCACATAGCGGAACAGGGTGCACAGGGCGGTGGCGGTGAGCAGCACATTGGGGGCGTCATACTGCCGCAGCGGGACCGGGGCGGAGAGGGCCTCCGAGGGGGACAGGACCGACAGGACCAGGCCGAGAACGCCCAACAGGTACAGGATGTACTCGGAAACCCGGCTGATGGTGTAGTGCCGCAGATACCATCCCCCCACGTAGCACCCGACCCAGCAGCCCGATACCAGGTGAACCCGCAGCCGGGCCAGCAGGCCGGCCGCAATGCTGTCCGGCCAGAAGGCGGTCCACACCGGGAGCAGGGAACCGAACAAAAAGCACAGCCCCAGGAAGTAGCGCAGCTCCCTCTGGCTCGCGGCGGAGGTAAACCGGTGGATAACCGGATGGAGCAGATAGAGGCCAATCAGGGGGTAGAGTACCCAGAGATGTTGGGAAGTATCGCCCTTCACCACCCGCGCCAGGATATCCAGCAGCCCGCCCGGGGTGAAATTGCCGCCTGCGCCCTCCAGCAGGGGGGCGGCAGCGGCGTAGACCACGCCCCAGACCACCAGCAGGCAGAAAGCGGGTAGAGCCAGCCCGAGGAGGCTGGCGGAGATCTGAGGCTTGCCCTCCTCCAGGGCGAACATCCCCCACAGCATAAACAGGGCGGGGATGGCCCAGAGGGTCAGCCCCTCGTAGACGGACAGGACCGGATGCCGCTGCTCCGCCTGCCCGCCCTGGGCCAGGAGGAGCATGATGGCGCACAGCACTGTAAACGCCCGGAAAAAGCCGGGCCAGCCCAGGTTGTGATCTCCTTTAGCCATAGAAAATTCCCTCGTTTCAAACCGTGCCTACTCCGCCTTTTTGTCCACCCACTGTGGCTTGAACTTGGAGTAGATGATTTTTTGCTCGCTGTACAGCCCGTGATAGCCGGACAGCATGTAGGACACCCCGCAGCACAGCGCGTACAGGGGCAGGCCGTTCCCGCCAAAGAGCTCATAGGCCAGGAAGATAGAGCTCAGGGGGCAGTTGGTGGCCCCGCAGAACGTTGCAGCCATCCCCAGCGCCCCGGAAAAGCTGTGGGGCAGACCCAGAATGGGCCCTGCCCAGGCGCCGAAGGCGCAGCCGGTAAAGAGGACGGGGACAATTTCGCCGCCCCGGAAGCCGGCCCCCAGGGTGAGTGCAGTGAAAAGGATTTTCAGCACGAAGGCCTCGGGGATGGTCTCGCCGGCCAGCATCCGGCGGATCACCCCGTCCCCCGCCCCGTTGTAGGTCTGGCTGCCTGCCAGCAGGGTGAGGACCAGCACCAGGGTTCCGCCCACCGCCGCCCGGATCAGGGGGTCGGGCAGATATTTGGCATAAAGCTTTGGGGCGGTGTGCATGGCTTTGCAAAATACAATGGACAGCCCCGCGCACAGCACGCCCAGGGCGGACACCTGAAAGATGGGAACCAGCTCCAGGCCCAGCGGATCAAGGACGGGGTAGCCGTGAATGGCGTGGAGCCCAAAGGCGTGGGCCACCAGCGCCGAGGTGTAGGAGGACAGCAGGCAGGGCACCATGGCGGCGTAGTACATCCGGCCCACCGTGACCACCTCAATGGCAAAGACGCAGGCGGTGAGGGGGGTGCCGAACAGGGCGGAGAAGGCGGCGGCCATGCCGCACATCACCACAATGCGCCCGTCCAGCTCATCCAGCCGCAGCTTACGGCCCACATAGGCAGACAGGGAAGCTCCCAGTTGAAGGGCGGCCCCCTCCCGCCCGGCGGATCCTCCCACCAGATGGGTGAGGATGGTGGACAGGAAAATCAGGGGGGCGGTGCGCAGCTTCAGCCGCTCCGCGTCCCGCACCGCCACCAGCACCAGATTGGTGCCCCGGTCCTTCTCCATGCCGCATAAGCGGTACAGCAGCACAATGGACACGCCGCCCAGGGGCAGCAGCCAGATAAGCCGGGGTTGTTCTCCCCGCAGTTCCGCGGCCCAGTCGATGCCCAGGTGGAAGGCCACCGCCACCAACCCCACGATTACACCGATCAGGCAGGAGTAGACCATCCAGCGGACAAAAATCACACACTCATCCGCGTGCTTTCGCAGCGGCTCAGACAGTAAAGACATAAAAAAATCCCCCTCTCTCTCCAGGGCCCGCCAGCCCCGCCGCAAAGGATATGGAAAGTATAGCACACTCTGGAAGATTTTGCACCCTAAAATCTCTTTTTCCCTGAAAACGCCCCGAACCTCTTGTCATGGCTGGGGTTTTATGATATGATGCAGGCGTGTCAAGGTATGTTCAGCCTTGTTAAGGGAGGTTATTTTTGTGGAAGAGGGCCAAATATGGCTTATCCTGTTTGGAATCAGTTTGTGCATCAACGGCGTTGTGCTGCTGTGGCGGCCCGTGTTGAAGCTGCTGCGCCGGAAGGACCAGGTGTCGGAGGACAACATCATGGCCATGGTGGAGGAGGGCGAGGAGTCCGGAGCCATCCAGACCAATGAGAAGGAGTTTATCGAAAACGTCCTGGAGTTTGACAACAGCACCGCCAAAGATGTGATGGTTCACCGAACCGATATGGTTACCCTGCCGGTGGACGCGGAGGAGGAGGCCATTCTGGACGCCATCCGCCAGTCCGGGCTGTCCCGGTTTCCTGTGTACGGCGAGGACGCGGACGACATTGTGGGCGTGTTGTCCACCCGGGACTATCTGCTCAATTTTCACCAGCCCAGCCCCCTGCCCCTGAAGGAGCTGCTCCGCCCGGCTTATTTTGTCCCCGAGACGGTGGCCGCCGACGTGCTCTTTCGGGACATGCAGGGCAAAAAGACCCATCTGGCCCTAGTGGTGGACGAGTACGGCGGCACAAGCGGCCTGGTTACCCTGGAGGACCTTCTGGAGGAGCTGGTGGGCAACATTTATGACGAGTTCGATCCCCAGGAGGAGCAAGAAATCATCCGGCTGGATGAAAACCGCTGGCGGGTGTCCGGATCCGCCGACCTGGAGGAGCTGGCTGAGGCAATGGGCTTTGAGCTGCCCGAGGACGAGGAGCGGGACTACGACACCCTGGGCGGGCTGGTTTTTTCCCAGCTGTCCGTCATTCCACAGGACGGCAGCCGCCCTGTGGTGGAGGCCCTGGGCCTGCGCATTCAGGTGGAGGAGCTGTGCGAGCGCCGGGTGGAGTGGGCCCTGGCGGAGAAGCTGCCCCCTGTGCCGGAGGAAAGTGAATAAGTACATATCAAAAGCCCTCTTGCCGAGGGGGGAGCGCCGCGAAGCGGCAAGGGGATTCCGCGCCTGAGAACACCGCGCCGAGAGACGGAATCCCCCGGCATTTGCAAACGAATGCCGTTCCCCTTTGGCCAGAGGGCTTTTGAGACGGGAGGAAAACGCCCATGAAAGAATACTCCATCGGAAAAAACGATGCCGGGCAGCGGCTGGACCGCTGGCTGGCCAAGACCCTGCCTGTGCTGCCCGCGCCTCTAGCGCAGAAGTACATCCGGCTGAAGCGGGTGAAGGTGAACGGCAAGGGGAGCAAGCGGGATGTGCGCCTGAACGGGGGCGACGTGGTGCAGCTGTATATCAACGACGAGTTTTTTGACAAACCCACCCTGGAGAACGCCTTTCTGTCGCTCTACCAGCCCCGGCTGAATATCCTCTATGAGGACGAACACATCCTGCTGCTGGATAAGCGTCCGGGCCTGGTGGTTCACCCCGACGAGAACGAGCGTGTAAATACCCTCCTCACCCACATCCAGGCCTATCTGTACCAGAAAAAGGAGTGGTCCCCCTACTGGGAGCACTCCTTTGCCCCCGCGCTTTGCAACCGCATCGACCGGAACACCGGGGGTATCGTCATCGCCGCCAAAACTGCCGAGGGCCTGCGGGTGATGAACCAGAAGATTAAGGACCGGGAGCTGAGCAAATTTTACCTCTGCGCGGTCCGGGGCCGCATGTCCCCCCCGGAGGGGAAGCTGGAGGGGTATCTCTTCAAGGACGAGGTAAAAAAACAGGTCTACGTCCGGCGCAAGCCGGAGCCGGGGGCCAAAACAGCGGTGACGGTCTACCGGACGCTGGCCGAGAAAAACGGTCTGTCCCTGGTGGAGTGCGACCTGATTACCGGCCGGACCCATCAGATCCGGGCCCAGTTCGCCGCCGCCGGCCACCCCCTCATCGGCGACGGCAAATACGGCAGCGAGCGGGAAAACCGAAGGTATGGCCGCCGGGGCCAGGCGCTGTACTCCTATAAGCTGGCCTTTCACTTCACCACGCAGGCGGGGCCGCTGGAGCACCTGAACGGCCGGACCTTCCAGGTGGAGGACGTGGATTTTGTGAAGGAATACTTTTGAGGTAGCTGCCATGGCGAAGATTATGATTATAGAGGACGACCCCGCCATCCGGGAGGAGCTGTCCCTCCTGCTGGAAAACGAGGACTATCCGGTAACGGTCGTCACCGATTTTTCTGACGTGCCCGGGCAGGTCCTTGCCGCCGCCCCCGGCCTGATCCTGCTGGACCTGGGTCTCCCGGGGCGGGACGGTATGGCGCTGTGCCTGGATATCCGCAAGGTCAGCCGGACGCCCGTCATCTTCGTCACCAGCCGGGACTCCGCGTCGGACGAGCTGCGGGCTCTGAGCCTGGGGGGTGACGACTATATCACTAAGCCCTACAACATCCCGGTGCTGCTGGCCCGGATCCGGGCTGTCCTCCGCCGGGCCGGCGGTCCCGCGGAGCCCGACACCCTGGAGGCGGGAGGGCTGACCCTCCACCTTACCTGGGGGACAGCTGCGGCAGAGGGCGGGTCAGCGGAGCTGACCCGGAACGAGCTGAAGATTCTGGCTTGTCTCATGTCCCGCGCCGGCCAGATTGTCTCCCGGGCCGACCTGATTGAAGCGCTGTGGGACAGCCAGATCTACATTGATGATAACACCCTTAGCGTGAATATGACCCGCCTGCGGGCCAAGCTGGAGGAGATCGGACTGCCCGGCTTCATCAAGACCCGGCGGGGGATGGGGTATCAGCTATGACATTGTGGGAATTTCTGTCCGACCGGCAGGATCGAATTTTGATCCAGGCGGTCTGCGCCGCCGGGGCGGTTTTTTTCCTCCGGGCCACCGGCACCCAGTCCGGGGTGCTGGCGATCCTGCTTCTGGCCCTGCTGCTGGTGTTCGCCGCGGTGCAGCTGTCCGACTTCCTCCGCCAGCGGGCCCGCCTCCGGGAGCTGGAGTCCATTCTGGAGGGCCTGGACCAGCCCTATCTCTTCGCCGAGTGCGTCCCGCCCGCCCGGGGGCTGTATGAGAGCCGCCTGCTGAACCTGACCCGCCGGGCGGGGCGGTCCATGACCGGGGCGGTGTCCGACGCCCGTGCGGCCCAGCGGGAGTACCGGGAGTATGTGGAGGGCTGGGTCCACGAGATCAAGACCCCCATCACCGCCGCCCGGCTCATCTGCCGGAAGCTGGACGGCGATACCCGCCGCCGGCTGGTCTGCGAGCTGGACCAGGTCCAGGCCCACGTGGAGCGGGCGTTGTTCTATGCCCGGGCGGAGAGCCCGGAGCGGGACTGCGTGATCCGGCAGATCCCGTTGTCCCAGCTTGTGACCCAGGCGGTGGGGGAGCACCGCGCCCTTCTGATTCAGAGCGGCGTCCGGGTGGAGACGGACGGCCTGGACCGCTCCGTTTACACCGACGGGAAGTGGGCGGCCTTCATTTTGGGACAGCTCCTGCAAAACGCCGCC
>JAAWCR010000083.1 GCA_022793355.1 Lawsonibacter sp.
CCGATGGAAATACCAACGCCGGGGAGTTGTTTATCGGTGTAATATTCCGCTAAGTTATCATACCGGCCGCCGGAACAGATGGAGCCGATCTCCGGATGATCCAGCATGGTGGTCTCGTAGACGGTGCCGGTGTAGTAGTCCAGTCCCCGGGCAATGGTCAGGTCCAGCACGAAGTGCGTCTCGGGCACGCCGAAGGCGGCCAGGTTTTTCGCCACGGCGGACAGCTCCTCCAGACCCTCGTCGAATTTGGGGTCCCGGCCCCGGTAGGCCTCCAGGGCGGAGAGAACCTGGGCGTTACTCCCCTGGATGGCGATGAATTTGAGAATTTCCGCCGCCTGCTCGCTGCTCAGGCCGATGTCGGGGGCGGTGAGCAGTTCGCGGACGGATTTTTCTCCAATTTTCTCCAGCTTGTCCACCGTGCGCATGATGGCTCCGGACTGGGAGGTGAGGCCAAGCATGGAATAGAAGCCGTTTAAAATCTTCCGGTTGTTCACCCGGATTTGGAAGCGTCTCAAGCCCAGTGAGGTGAAGGTGCGGTAGATGATAGCGGGAATTTCCGCGTCGTTGGAGATGTCCAGCTGTCCGTCGCCAATGACGTCGATATCCGCCTGGTAGAACTCCCGGAACCGGCCCCGCTGGGCCCGCTCGCCCCGGTAGACCTTGCCGATTTGGAAGCGGCGGAAGGGGAATGCCAGCTTGGAGTAGTTCAGGGCCACGTATTTGGCCAGGGGGACGGTCAAGTCGAAGCGGAGGGACAGGTCGCTGTCCCCCTTAGTGAAGCGGTAGATTTGCTTTTCCGTCTCGCCGCCGCCCTTGGCGAGCAGAATTTCGCTGGCCTCAATCAGGGGGGTGTCCAGGGGGGTGTAGGCGTAGAGGGAGAAGGACTCCCGGATGATGGCCGCCATGCGGTCGAACTGAATCTGCTGGGAGGGCAGCAGTTCCATAAAACCAGAGAGGGTGCGCGGTTGTACCTTAGCCATAACTCATTTTCCTTTCTTTCGTCAGTTACACACAGAAGAATTTGGATCCTTTATTGTGATAAAAGGAACAAGGCGCTCCCATCCACAAGAATCGGGACGGGAGCGCATACACGGGGCGGATAACCGCCGCTTACAGGGCGAAAGGCACCCGGTTCGGGTTCATGCCCTCCCGCCAGTCCAGATCGCCCCGGGCCATGCCGTGAATAAGCAGCTCGGCGGTAGCCACGTTGGTGGCTACGGGGACGGAGTGCTGGTCGCACAGGCGTGTAATATACAAAACGTCCTTGTCCATCTCGTTGTCTTGGGGGGAATTGAAAAAGAGTACCATATCAATCTCGTTGTAGATGATTCGCTGACCGATCTGCTCAATGCCTCCATGTTCATGGGACAGGAAGAGCTGAACGGGCAGGCCGGTGGCTTCCGCCACCATACGTCCGGTGGCGTTGGTGCCGCAGACGGAATGCTTGGACAGTACACCGCAGTAAGCGGTACAGAATTGTACCATAAGCTCCTGCTTCTTGGTATGGCTCATAATTGCGATGTTCATGGCAACAATACCTCCTCGTATGTATTTGGGTGCTCAGCGAATGCGCATAATGGGGACCCGCTGGCCCTCCAGCCGCTGGGCGATATTCCAACAGGCCAGGGCGGCGCCCTTCTTGCCCTGGGTGGTGAGGGGCTGCCCCAGGTTGGCGCATAGGATGACCTGGGGGTCCTCCGGTACTACCCCGATCAGGGGAAGCCCGGCGGCGTTCATAGCGTCGTCAATGGTGGCGCGCAGCCGGCGAAGCAGCTTGGTTTGGATGCGGTTCATAACAAGGTGAACCTGTTTGATGTGGTCCAGCTCCGCCACCGTCCGCTGGGCATCCCGTAGGGAGGAGGCATCGTTGGTGGAGACAACGACAGCCCGGTCCGCGCCGCAGGTTGCCAGGCGGAAACCCTTTCCCAGGCCAGCGGGGGAGTCGATGAGGATGTAGTCGTACATGGGGCGCGCGGCGTCCAGCAGGACGCGCACCTTTTCCGGGGTGAGGCTGGGGGGGAGAGACATGGGCGCGGTGAGGAGCCACAGGCCTTTTAGGGTGGGGTGCTCCACTGCTGCCCGGGCCAGGGGGCAGCGGCCCAGGGCCACGTCGGAGAAGTCCATCAGAGCCCGGTCGTTGAGGCCCAGTGAGATGTCCAGATTCCGCAGGCCGATGTCCATATCAATGCACAGCACCGTCCGGCCCGACAGGGCCAGCCAGGAGGCCACGCCGCCGGCGATAGAGGTCTTGCCGGTGCCGCCCTTCCCCGATGTAATCGCGATTACGGTGCCCATGGAAGCCGCCTCCTGTTTCACAATGTTAAATATAACATAAATCTGCCGTTCGTCAACCTTTTTCCGGAAAACTTTTAGAAAAAATTTACAATTTGCCGATTTATCTGGGTTAGAAGCCCGGTCACAGCGGTTCTTTTTGAATTTTGACCCATCGGCGGGGGTAGCCCTTCAAGGTGGGGGCGATCTTTTCGATAAGAATGACCCGGTGGGTGATTTCCGTGCCCGGGATTGTGTAGTCCTCCACGGCGGAGACTCGGCCTCCCAGCAGCTTGATGGCATGGGCGGCGGCGGTCAGCTCTTGGCCGCTGCCGGTGGACTTCATGGCCAAAAACTGCCCGCCTGCCTTGACGAAGGGGAGGCAGAGCTCACATAAAATCCGAAGGTCCGCCACCGCACGGGCGGTAACCAGGTCGAAGCTGTCTCGATAGCTCTTTTTCAGAGCCCACTCCTCCGCCCGTCCGTGGGCAGTGGAGACGGTTTGGGCGCCGTCCAGCTCCTCAGAGACCGCTGAGAGCCAATCCAGCCGCTTGTTCAGGCTGTCCAGCAGAGTTACCTTTAAGGAGGGCGTCAGGAGGTTCAATACCATGCCGGGGAATCCCGCCCCGGTGCCTACATCCAGAAGGGTTTTGTGTTCGAAATCGCAGAATTTAAGGAGGGCGGCGCAGTCCAGCATGTGCAGGCGGGCGACCCCCTCGGGGTCGCGGATGGCGGTGAGGTTCATTACCTGGTTTTTTTCCAGCAGGAGCTGGCCGTAGCGGGCCAGCCGGGTGGGGGCGTCCGCCGGAATGCGGCCCATCAGCCCTAGTTCCGCCAGACCGGCGGAGATGATCTGTTCCATGGCCTACCCTCCGAAGTTGGACATCAAGCCAATCAGGCCGACGGGCAGGGTGGCGGCAGCCAGCAGCCAGCACAGGATGGCGAGGGAGATGGCCGGGCCCTTGCCTGGACGGCCCACAGTGCGCCAGGATACCAGCGACACAGCCCCCAGGCCGATGAGACCGGGGACGGCGAGCAAAGGGCCCAGATTTTTTAGGCCGGTTCCGGTGAAGTAGAAATAGGTGGTCAGAGCCAGGAGGATGGCCATATAGGCTAAGCCAATCCAGGCCAGCGTTCGCTTGACGGGGGAGGAGGGGGTATAGCCCGTCTCCTTTTTGTCTTTGTCCTCTGGCATTATCCCTTCTCCTTTAACAGATCCCGAATCTCCATCAGCAGCTTTTCCTCCGCCGAGGGCCCGGGAGGCGCGGCTTGCTGGGGCGCTTCCTCCTTTTTGCGGTGGAGCTTGTTCATGGCCTTAATTATGCAGAACACCACCAGGGCCATGATTGCAAAGTTTAAGATGGCCTGAATAAAGTTTCCATAGGCGATAACCGCTCCGTTGATGGTGAAGGAGAGTTGGGCAAAGGAGATGCTGCTGGTGAAGATGCCTAAAAAGGGCATTATGATGTCGTTGATCAGAGAGGTGGTGATGGCGCTGAAGGCTCCGCCGATAATGACGCCCACAGCCATATCCATCACGTTGCCTCTTGCGATGAATTGTCGGAATTCTTCCATGAATTTTTTCATTCGATTTGCTCCTTTGCGCTATTATCTGCGCCAGTAACCGGTTTCGTCCCGCATCAAGGTATCTTTGATGCCCATTTGCAGATTGTACAGGGTTTTATTCAGTGCGGCGGTCTCCTGTTCGGTGAGTTGCGCAAAGAGAATTCCGTACCAGAACTGCCCTGGAGCGTGCTCGGAGCAGCGGACAATCTGACCCAGGAAGTTTTGAGGGGCGTAGTCGTCCAGCTTGACCCGGATGCGCAGCACCTCGTCCTCAATGTGAGCATACTCCGACTGCACGCAGCAGCCGCCGGTGCTGATGTTAATGAGGGTGCATTCCTCCGGATGCCTGAAGTGGTCGTCCTCTTTGCGGAAGAGGGACACAGGGGCGGTATAGGGCAGGCGGAAGTTGTCGCGGTTTTCCGCGTGGCTCTCCACCTTCAGATTTTTCAGCTTGAAAATAGTGCGGCTGGACTCCTGCACGGTGCCGCTCAGGCTGATAGGGATAAGTTTTTTATCAAAGCCGTTGATGTTGACGGTGGCGCCGATGGTGACAATTTTAAAGGAAAGCTCGCCGGGCAGGCGGGTGAGGCTGAGGGAGTCTGGAGATTTTTCGCTCACCTTGCCGGAGAGCAAGGGCAGGCCCTCTTTGTCGGTTACGTCCATGCGCATGCCCTTGAACAACTCGCCGGTGAGGGCGCTCTCTGGCTGCCGGCCGGCTTCTTGGGTCTGTTCCTCTTCGTACTCGTCCTCGTCGTCCTCTTCCCGGGAGAAGAATGAAAAAATACCCATTTCAAAGTATCTCCTTTTTTAATAAGAATTAGCCGGCTCCTGCAAAAGCTTTTTACTTCTTGGGAACCATGATCTCCAGCCCGCCCATATAGGGCCGGAGCACCTGGGGAATGGTTACGCTTCCGTCCGCCTGGAGATTGTTTTCTAAAAAGGCAATCAGCATCCGGGGGGGAGCCACAACAGTGTTATTTAAGGTATGAGGGAGATAGGTGCCCTTCTCGCCCTTCACCCGCATTTTCAGGCGACGGGCCTGGGCGTCGCCCAGGTTGGAGCAGGAGCAGACCTCAAAATATTTCTGTTGCCGGGGGGACCAGGCCTCGATGTCGCAGGACTTTACTTTGAGGTCAGCCAGGTCGCCGGAGCAGCACTCCAGCTGCCGCACGGGGATGTCCAGGGATCGGAACAGCTCTACCGAGTAGCGCCACATCTTTTCATACCAGTCCATGGAGTCCTCGGGCTTGCAGACCACAATCATCTCCTGCTTTTCAAACTGGTGGATGCGGTAGACTCCCCGTTCCTCAATGCCATGCGAACCCTTTTCCTTGCGGAAGCAGGGGGAGTAGGAGGTGAGCGTCTGGGGGAGGGAGGCCTCGGGGATGATCTGATCGATGAATTTGCCAATCATGGAGTGCTCGCTGGTGCCGATCAGGTAGAGGTCCTCGCCCTCAATCTTGTACATCATCGCTTCCATATCGGTTTGGCTCATAACGCCCTCCACCACGTTGCCGTGTATCATGAAGGGGGGGATGCAGAAGGTAAATCCCTTTTGAATCATAAAGTCCCGGGCGTAAGCCAGCACCGCCTCGTGGAGCCGGGCAACGTCGCCCATCAGGTAGTAGAAGCCGTTTCCGGATACCCGCCCGGCGGCGTCCATATCCACTCCGTGGAAGGACTCCATAATTTCGGTGTGGTAGGGAATCTCAAAGCTGGGGGTGACGGGCTCGCCGAAGCGCTCCACCTCCACATTGGCGCTGTCGTCGGGACCGATGGGGACAGAGGAATCAATGATGTTGGGGATAACCAGCATAATTTTCCGAATCTGTTCCGCCAGCTCAGTCTCCTTCTGCTCCAGCTCAGCCAGCCGGTCGGCGTTGGCCTTCACCTTGGCCTTGGCCTCCTCGGCTTCGGCCAGCTTAGAGGGGTCCTTTTTGGCCTGGCCCATGAGCATGCCCACCTGTTTGGACAGGGTGTTGCGGGCGGAGCGCAGCTCGTTGGCCTCAGACATGGCGGCCCGGTTTTCTGCGTCCAGGGCCAGCACCTGATCCACCAGGGGGAGCTTTGCATCCTGGAACTTCTTTTTAATATTTTCCTTTACAGTTTCCGGATTTTCCCGGATGAAACGAATATCAAGCATGATACAGTCTCTCCTTTATTCGTAATGTATGTTTCACGTGAAACGTGTAAAACGCTTGGGGCTTCTATTTGACAACCCGGCCGTGTATCTCTGCGTATCGGTCGGCAGGGGAGAGGAAGTCCTGGCTGGCGGCGTTTTCCCTGGGCAGCAGTTCGGCCACCCCGGCCTCCTCCATGGAGGCGATCAACGATCGGCACTGGTTGAACCGGCCCCGGACATAGGCGTCGTTGAGCTGCCAAAACCAGGACATGGCGGTCACGGTCTGTTCCATACTTTGTAGCTGTGCCTGAAGCTGCGCCTGTCCCTCCTCTGTGTCGGCCACCTGGTTTTCCAAGCCGTTGATTTGAAGCTGAAGGCTGTTGACCTCCTCTTTGAGCCGCGCGTTTTCGTCGTAGAGGTTTTGCAGGGACTGGACAGTGGACACAGATTGCTGGAGTTCGTCGATCTGCTGCTTGCTCTGCCGCCGCTCCATCATAAAAGTGTACAGCAGGAGGACAAAGGCGGCCATAAACAGGATGGCGATATACTGAAAGACGGAATTGCGTCTCCGCCGCTGCTGGCTGGCCCGGCGGGAGGCCCGGCGGGCGTCCAGCTCGGCCTGGGTCAGCCGTTGGGTGGTCTCCTGAAACTCAGGAGTTCCCTGCCGTTCCTCATCCATGGGAGCCACCCCCCTCAGTATTCAGCTGCTGGAGCAGCGCCAATAGGGCCTCCAGATCCTGCTCGTTGTAGTATTCCAGCTCTATGCGGCCCTTCTGGCCTTTGTGGGCGATTTTCACCTTGCGGCCCAGCCGTCCACCCAAGTCTTTCTCCAGCTCGCCCAGGTAGAGGGAGAGGTCGGGGCCCTGGGGCTTCGGCGGCTCCTTCTTTTCCTTTTGCAGCGCTTTTATCAGCGCCTCAGTCTGCCGTACGGACAGCTGGCCCTCCACCACGCGGGCGGCCGCCTCCTTTTGTAGGGCGGCGGTTGGCGCGCCTAAAATGGCCCGGGCATGGCCGGCGGAGAGGGTTCCCTCTTCTACCAGCCCCATTACCTCGTCGGGCAGGGCCAGCAGGCGCAGGGTGTTGGTGATGGCCGGACGGGATTTTCCCATCTGCTGGGCTACCTGTTCCTGGGTCAGGCCGTATTCCTGCATCAGAGTCTGATAGCCCCGAGCCTCTTCCGCGGGGTTCAGGTCCTCTCGCTGAAGGTTTTCGATCAGGCCAAGTTCCATCACCTTGCGGTCGTCCGCCTCAATAATGACAGCCGGAACCTCCGCCAGCCCAGCGGCCTTGGCGGCCCGCCACCGCCGTTCGCCGGCAATAATCTGATAATATCCGGAGGCCAGCCGGCGTACCGTCAGCGGCTGAATGATGCCGTGGACTCGAATGGATTCCGCCAAATCATCCAAGGCTCCCTGTTCAAACCGCTTCCGGGGCTGGTTCAGGCCCGGCTCCACCTGAGATATAGGGAGACTGATGGAGCCCTCCCCCTGGGCGGGCAGCTCTGGATCGCCCAGCAGGGCGTTCAGCCCCCGGCCCAAACCCAATTCTGTTTTTCGTTTTGCCATATTGTTACCTCACATTTAGGTGTGTAAGGGCCGCCGCCCGTGCGGCCCGGGATAGAACACGGGAGTGGTTAGGTATTCGCGCACATCTCCTCCGCCAGCAGCTTGTAGGCCTCGGCGCCCCGGGAGTAGGGGTCATAGTCCGAGATAGGCTTGCCGTGGCTGGGAGCCTCGGAGAGACGGACGTTCCGGGGAATGACAGTGGCATAGACCTGGCCGGGGAAGTGGCGCTTGACCTCCTCCGCCACCTGGAGGGACAGGTTTGTCCGGCTGTCAAACATGGTGAGCAAAACGCCCTCCATAGACAGGGCAGGATTGAGTCCCCGTTTTACCAGCCGGACGGTGGCCAGCAAATCGCTCAGCCCCTCCAGGGCGTAGTACTCACACTGTACCGGCACCAACAGGGAGTGGGCGGCGCAGAGGGCGTTGACAGTGAGCAGCTCCAGGGAGGGGGGGCAGTCGATGAAGATAAAGTCGTATTTGTCCGCCAAAACGTCCAGAGACCGCTTGAGAAGCTTCTCCCGGTTGTCGATACCAATCATCTCAATACCCGCCCCGGCCAGAGCCTTGTTGGAGGGCAGGACGTCGCCGTATTTGGTGGAGACAACCGCCCGGGCCGGATCTGCTCCGCTGACCAACAGGTCATAGACGTTGGGGGAGGCGGTATTTTTGTCCACCCCCATGCCCGAGGTGGCGTTGGCCTGGGGGTCAAAGTCGCACAGCAGGACCCGCTTGCCCAAATCGTGCAGGGCGGCGGTAATGTTGACGGTGGTGGTAGTCTTGCCCACGCCGCCCTTTTGATTGACGACGGCAATAATCTTAGCCATGGAAAGGGCCTCCTTGGGGAAGATGTAATAATAAGGGTATACAGTTTCTCATTATAACAACCAATCCCAGGGATTTCAACTGTTTTTAAAGAAAAATAAAAAAGCTCCCCC
>JAAWCR010000084.1 GCA_022793355.1 Lawsonibacter sp.
GTCGGCTATTCTTCCCGTTTACAACAGCGGGAATCTTTGTTATAATATTCATGTTTCGGTTATCACCATCCCACAAAGGATATTTTGAATTTGGAGGTAATTAACATGAGCAACACATTAAAGGGCGCCCTGATTATCGGTCAGTCCGGCGGCCCCACTTCCGTAATCAACGCCAGCGCCTACGGCGTCATCCGCACCGCTCTGGACTGCCCCGACATCACTGCCGTCTACGGCGCGTCCCACGGCATCAAGGGCGTGCTGAATGACAAGCTGTACGACATGGGCCAGGAGGACGCCAAGGAGCTGGATCTGCTGCTCAATACCCCCTCCTCCGAGCTGGGTTCCTGCCGCTACAAGATTGCCGACCCCGACGCCGACGACACCGATTACAAGCGCATTTTGGAGATTTTCAAGAAGTACGATGTGCGCTATTTTTTCTACAACGGCGGCAACGACTCAATGGACACCTGCAACAAAGTTTCCAAGTATATGCAGAAGGCGGGCTACGAGTGCCGAATCATGGGCGTGCCCAAGACCATCGACAACGACCTGTTCGGCACCGACCACTGCCCCGGATTTGCCTCCGCCGCCAAGTATATCGCTACCTCCTGCGCCGAGGTGTACAAAGACGCCCGGGTATATGACACCGGCATGGTGACCATCATCGAGATTATGGGCCGCCACGCCGGCTGGCTGGCCGGCGCTGCCGCCCTGGCAGGCGTGGTCGGCTGCGCCCCCGACCTGGTGTACCTCCCCGAGGTAGATTTCGACATGGACAAGTTCCTGGCTGATGTGGACGCTATCTTTAAGAAGAACGGCAACTGTATCGTGGCCGTCTCCGAGGGCATCCACTACGCCGACGGCTCCTTTGTCTCCGAGGCCAAGACCTCCTCTACCGACGGCTTTGGTCACGCTCAGCTGGGCGGTCTGGCCGCTCTTCTGGCCAGTGTGGTCAAGGAAAAGACCGGCGCCAAGGTCCGAGGCATCGAGCTATCCTTGCTCCAGCGCTGCGGCGCTCATGTGGCCTCCCGCACCGATATCGACGAGTCCTTCCTGGCCGGCAAGACCGCCGTGGAAGCCGCTGTGGCCGGCGAAACCGACAAGATGGTGGGCTTTGAGTGCACCCGCGAGGGCGGCAAGTATGTCTGCAAGACCAAGCTGTTCAACCTGTCTGAGGTGGCCAACTTTGAAAAGAAGGTGCCCCTGGAGTGGATTAACGCTGAACACAACGGCGTGACCCAGGCCTTCATTGATTATGCCCTCCCCCTGATCCAGGGCGATGCCAAGGCCCCCACCGAGAACTCCCTCCCCCGGTTTGCCCGCCTGAAAAAGGTTCTGGCCAAATAATAGAAATGCCGAAGGCCCGCCCCATTGGGGCGGGCCTGTTTTATTAAAAAAATGCTTGAAATTCATTTTAATTACCTGTATGATTAGTTTATCTGGCCAGAAAATTAAAATAATTTGGAGGCAATTCGTTTGAAAATCGAGACATTTCAGGGCGTTACTATAGCTTATATGCGCCGCATTGGGGCATACGGGCTCGAAAATCGTCAGCTAATGGAGAATTTAAAAGCCTTTTTAGCGCAGCACGGCCTGTTTCACGAGAAAAGCACCATATTAGGTATTCCACTGGATGACCCGACTATCACACCAGCAGAACAACTAAGGTATGATGTTGGCCTGATCGTTCCTGCGCATGCGGCCATTCCCCTGCCCACTCGCAACATCGACGACGGAACATACGCTGTCTTTGAAGTTCAGCATACACAGCAGGGTGTATCATCCTTTTGGCAACATATTGGGCAGTTTACCTTGTCCATAGACAATACAAAACCGATCATTGAACGTTATTCTTCCCAAAAAATTGCGGAGCATTTATGTGAGTTTTGTATCCCAATTATTCGTTAAAAAGGCTCAGCTGCCGGTCCTCATAGCTCTTGGTGGCGGCGGAGATAATGTGGCGCATCTCGTATAGCAGGCCAAGCTCCTTGCACCGGCTGGAAAACAGCTCCCACAGCTCATTGGCCCGGGGGCTGGAGCAGTAGTAGCGGGTGCCGTAGCGCTTTCGGTACTTCTCCCCTACCCCCTGGCCGGGGAAAGCCCGATTCAGGCCGTCCAGAAAAAAATCCCGCTGGCCGTCCCGCATGGTGACCCCGAAGGCGGCGTAGACAAACCTGGCCCCCGCACGGGCGGCGCTGTCCACCACTGACAGTACATTTTTGGGGAAATCCGCCACAAAGGGCAGCACAGGCATGAGGAGCACCCCGGCAAACACCCCAGCCCCGGACAACTCCGCCAGCGCTCTCAGGCGGCGGCTGGACGGTGGTGCGTGGGGTTCAATTTTGGCTGACAGGGCATCGTCAGCGGTGGTGATGGTCAGTTTACAAATTACCGGGGAGTGCTCCTGAATCAGCCGATACAGGTCGATATCCCGGACAATCAGGTCGCTCTTGGTGGCGACCGCTACCCCGCACTGGTATGCGTCAATCAGTTCTAGGGCGTGGCGGGTCAGCTGGATCTCCCGGTCAAAGGGGTTGTAGGGGTCGCTCATGGATCCCATTGAAATAAAAGCGGGCTTTACCTTGCGCGCCAGGTCGTCCCGGAGGATGGACAGAGCATTCTCCTTGGCCTTTACCCGGTCGAAATCCGGATTTTGGTAACAGAAACTGCGGCTGTCGCAGTAGAGACAGCCGTGGCAGCAGCCCCGGTAAATATTCATGGTGTGGTCGGTGCCGAACCATTCTGTTGATTTGTTCCGGTGAAGCAGATGCTTGGCGGGAATGTAGTCCATAGCCTCTCACCTCTCCCTATTCTACCAGACACGCCCAAATTTGTCAACAAAAAATAGAACGTGAGTTTGACTTTTCCGGCCATCCAGTGTATAATTGTGTAGAGCACAACCAGGGAACACGAAAGAAGGGGAAACTCGGTGGACCGTGTAATCTTTCACTGTGATTTGAATAGCTTTTACGCCTCGGTGGAACTGCTGTCTCACCCGGAGCTGCGCCATCTGCCTGTAGCCGTCTGCGGCGACCCGGCCAGCCGTCACGGTATTATTTTGGCCAAGAATGAACCCGCCAAGGTCTTTCAGGTGAAAACGGCAGAAACCATCTGGCAGGCCAAGCGGAAATGCCCCGACCTGGTCCTCCTTCCCGCTCACCACGGTCTGTACCGAGATTTTTCCCATAAAGTAAATTCCCTTTATATGGAGTATACCGACCTGGTGGAACCATTCGGCATCGATGAGAGCTGGCTGGATGTCACCGGAACCCTTCACCTCTTTGGCGGGAACGCCAAGGCCTTGGCTGACCAGCTGCGCGACGAAATACGCAGCCGCTTTGGATTGACCATCTCGGTGGGCGTATCCTTTAACAAGGTATTTGCCAAACTGGGCAGCGACTACCAAAAACCGGACGCTACCACCGTCATTACCCGTGAAAACTTCCAGGAAATGGTTTGGCCCCTCCCCGTATCCGATCTTCTCTACGTGGGACGTGCGGCACAGCGGGTCTTTCAAAAATTTGGCATCCAAAGCATCGGTGATTTAGCTGCATTTGACCGTGAGCAGCTCTTCACCTTGCTGGGGAAAAACGGTGTCCAGCTCCACGATTTCGCCAGCGGCGAGGATGGCTCCCCTGTGGCCCCCGCAGGTCAATACACGCCCCCCAAGTCGGTGGGCAACGGTTACACCTTCCCACAGAATCTCCAGGGCCGGGACGAGATTAGAGCGGGAATCGGCCAGCTTGCTGACCAGGTTGCCGGCCGGCTTCGCAAGCACGGCATGAAGTGTCAAGGAGTTTCCCTTTCAATCCGAGATCCCGGCTTCCGGGACATTGGACGGCAGACCCGTCTGGATCCTCCCACCGACCTGGCCCGGGAGCTCTCCCGGGCGGCGATGGAGCTGGCAGAGCACTGCTGGAACATGGACAACCCGGTGCGGGCTTTGACGGTAACGGCCATCTACCTCCTCCCTGCTGACGAGGCTGGCGCACAGCTGGACTTACTGTCTGTGGACCGGGATGAAAAACGCCGACGTCTGGAGCGACTGGAGGGCACCTTGGACGCAATACGGGCCAAATACGGGCCAGGGGCCATCGCTCCAGCCTCCTCTTCTAGGGCTCCCGAGCAGGAGCGTCACGCCCCGCCACCGGGAGGAACCCCCCTATAAAAGCCGGCCCCACACATAATGGGACATTTGGTATGATAGGAGGAACAGCCGCATAGTTTGGGGCATGGAGGTGTTGTCCATGCCCCTGTCTTTTTTTGAGTTTTTAGGCCAGCTAGGCCGGAATCCACCCCTATTAGGAACAGTTTTGCTGACGTTGGCCGTCTTGCTGGTAAACGGCTGGACAGACGCGCCTAACGCCATCGCCGGGGTGGTGGTGACAGGGGCGCTCCCCTTCCGCCCGGCGGTTCTGCTGGCGGCGGTGTGCAACCTTTTGGGGGTGCTGTGCGTGACCTCGGTGAACGCCTCAGTGGCGGAGACGGTCTACTCCATCGCCTCTTTCGGCGGCGGTCCAAAGGCCGCCCTCACCGCTCTTTGCGCTGCCATGACGGCTATCGTCCTGTGGGCGGTGGTGGCATGGCGCTTCGGTATCCCCACCAGCGAGAGCCACGCCCTGGTAGCCGGCATCTCAGGGGCAGCTGCGGCCCTGGAGGGATCCTTCTCCTGCATCCGTTGGGACTGCTGGGCGAAAGTAATTGCGGGACTGCTGCTCTCCGCCGCCGCCGGTTTTTTTGCAGGGCAGTGGGTTTTTAGACGTCTGAATACTGTAAAGCTATCTAGCCATACAGTTCGCATCGCACAATTGTCGGGGGCCGCCGCAGCTGCCTTTCTCCACGGCGCTCAGGATGGACAGAAGTTTATCGGCGTATTTCTGCTGGGAACAGCCCTGGCTCAGGGGCGGGCGGACGAGGGCAATTTCCTGATTCCCCTGTGGCTTATGGCGCTGTGCGCTCTGTTCATGGCTCTTGGCACGCTCATAGGAGGGAAAAAGATTATCGACACGGTGGGCCGGGATATGGTCTCCCTGCGCCCGAAGGAGGGGCTGGCCGCTGACCTGGGCAGCATCTCCTGCCTGTTGGGAGCTACCCTGCTGGGCCTGCCTGTTTCCACCACCCACACCCGGACCTGTGCTCTGCTGGGGGTGGGATCCGCAGGGGCAGTACGCCCCGACTGGTCTGTGGCCGGGAAAATCATCCTGGCCTGGCTACTCACCTTCCCCGGCTGCATGGCTATCGGGTATTGGATGGCAAAATGGTTCCTTGCCGCATAGCCTAGTCTGGAAGCAACCGTACAGGTGCGTAATCCAGAAAGGAATCTTACATCGTGTTACAGGCACTTACTTGGGCCGCCGGCGGAACCGGTTTCACCGCCCTCATGACCGCCGCAGGGGCCGCAATTGTCTTTTTATTTGGGAAACAGGGCTCTGGAGCGCTGCATCGAGTGATGCTGGGCTTCGCCGCCGGTGTAATGATTGCGGCCAGCATGTGGTCGCTGCTTATCCCCGCCATTGAAAAGGCGGAGGAGCTGGGCCAGGCGGGCTGGCTCCCTGCCGCCGGAGGCTCCATACTGGGTATCGGCTTTTTGCTGCTGATGGACTATCTGCTCCCCCACTTCGGGCCGGAATCCTTTCATCGGGGGACCTCCCGTAGCCGCACCGCCCTGCTGGTGCTGGCCGTCACGCTCCATAACATCCCGGAGGGTATGGCGGTGGGGGTGTCCTTTGCCCTAGCCGCCCAGAACGGAGACGCCGCCTTGCTCACCGCCTCCACCGCCCTGGCAATCGGCATCGGCATTCAGAACTTTCCCGAGGGGGCGGCTATCTCCCTGCCCCTGTACCAGGAGGGCATGGGCAAGGGCAAGGCTTTTCTTATTGGGGCGGCTTCCGGCGTAGTGGAACCGGTCTTTGCCCTGCTCACCGTGCTGGTGGCGGGAACGGTCCAGCTGGTCCTCCCTTGGCTGCTGTCCTTCGCCGCCGGGGCTATGCTCTATGTGGTGGTGGAGGAGCTCATTCCCGAGGCCAATCTGTCTCAGGGGGGCCACTCAGGCACCCTGGGCGTTATGGCAGGCTTCCTCATCATGATGATTCTGGACGTGGCCCTGGGATAATGTTCTTTTCTCCAGGTGAAACAAAAACTATTAACAGGCCAAAAAAGTTCTGCTACACTGGCTCCACAATCCAAGGGGCGCTGGCGCATGCCGGCTGAGATGTGACGTATTGCCGTCTGGTCCCTCGAACCTGATCCGGGTAATGCCGGCGTAGGAATGCGATGAATCCTATTTGCAGACATAGATCGTATGCCCACGCTTGCGGGCATACGATTTTTTCGTTCCCGCAGGCACTTCCCAATTATTTTACGGAGGAAGTATAAAATTATGACCGAAACAAACAAAAGACAGTATGTTCTCTGCCTCTGCGAGGGCGCACTCATGCTAGCCATGTTTTGGTCTTACCATTAGAGAGATGGAAGCCCAGCTGGACAATAATGCCCGGATGTTTTTTCATAAATAGCGGTTTACATTTCCTTGCGAATCTGCCGCAAGGCGTTTTTCTCCAGTCGGGACACCTGAGCCTGCGAGATGCCGATCTCGGCGGAGACCTCCATCTGGGTTTTGCCCTGAAAGAAACGCATAGAGAGGATTTTCCGCTCCCGGTCGGTGAGGTGGCCCACCGCCTCCTTGAGGGCGATGCGCTCCACCCACATCTCATCGTTGTTCTTGTTGTCCTTCACCTGGTCCATGACGCAGATGGTGTCTCCGCTGTCGGAATACACCGGCTCATAGAGGGAAACCGGCTCCAGAATGGCGTCCAGGGCAAAAACCACGTCCTCCCGCTTTACGTCCAGAATTTTGGCAATCTCCTCAATGCTGGGCTCCCGCTGGTGCTGGGCCATGTAGGCCTCCTTGGCCTGAAGGACTTTATAGGCCGTGTCCCGCATGGCCCGGGAGACCCGCATGGTGCTGTTGTCCCGAAGATACCGGCGGATTTCCCCCACAATCATAGGCACACCATAGGTGGAAAATTTCACGTCCAGGTCGGTGTTGAAGTTGTCAATAGCTTTGATAAGCCCGATACACCCCACCTGAAACAGGTCGTCGGCGTTCTCTCCCCGGTTGGCGAAACGCTGAATCACCGATAGCACCAGCCGTAGGTTGCCGGCAATCAGCTCCTCCCGGGCCTGCATATCCCCTGCCTTGGCCTTGAGCAAAAGCGCCTGTGTCTCGCTGCTTTTTAAAACCTTCAGCTTGGCGGTGTTCACTCCGCATATCTCCACTTTATGCTGCATGATAAAGACCTCCCGCCCGGTGTACTGTTTCCAGTATCTCCGGTGGAAGGTCTTTCATACGGCTTTGGCGAGCCCTAAATTTTTTATCGTCAGACCGTTTTCGATGGATTTTTAGAGTTTTACAGGTTATACAGCCGCGCTTGCAGATGCTCCTCGTCCATGACCTCCAGTCCCGCATCGGCCAGCAGGCGGACAGCGATTCCCCAGCCAGGTGTTACCGTATGGGTGAAGGTACCATCATAGACTTCCCCGCAGCCGCAGGAAGGGGACCGGGCCTTCAAAACAGCCACGGTGCACCCGCTCTCTCTGGCAATCTCCAAAACCCGCTCCGCCCCGGCCCGGTAGGCGGCGGTGACGTCCTGACCGTCCTGGGTCAGGACCCGGCCGTCGGGCTGGAGCTCTGCCGGGGACCGGGGCGTCTCCAGGCCTCCCAACACCTCGGGGCACACGGGAATCAAGTTGTGGCCCGTGCTGTGAAGTGCAATCACTTGACGGTCCAGACGGCTGGTCCCGTCATATCGGCAGGGCTCCCCTAAAAAGCAGTGGCTCACCAGGATATTCATATTATTTCTCCTTCGGTTTTTTGTTCCGTATCAGTGTGCCCTCACTGGCCTACGCTGTTTTCTTGAATAGCTCAACTGCTGTAATGGCTTTTTCCTTTATGGAATGCTCCGCTGGAGAGGTACTCCCGTTTAAAATCCTTCCTCGTTCCTTCTACGAAAAACGGCCCGCCGGGTGGGCGGGCCGCTATGGACACAAGCTCAATGAGTCAGGTAGTATCGGACCAGCGTTTGAAGCAGCTCGTCCCGGTCCGCCTTGCGGATAAGAGCCCGGGCATTGTTATGGTTGGTGATATAAGTGGGGTCCTCAGACAGAATATAGCCCACAATTTGATTGATGGGGTTATAGCCCTTCTCCTGCAAGGCCTGATATACCGTGGTCAAAATAGCCTTGATCTCCATATCCCGCTGATCGCCCAAGCTGAATTTGCGGGTAAAGTCCATATCGCCCATACTCGCACCTCCCATTCTTTTTCTTTCCTGCGGGCACCGTGCCGCTTACCGCTTTAGTCTACTCCAAAACTTTGCCAATGTAAAGGGGCTTTGATAAAATTTAATACAAATGAAATATTTCGAAAAGAGTTTCTTACACTAAGCGTTCTTACGCTCCGTCATAGCCGCGGCGGCTACCTGGAACAGAGCGGACAGGGCCGCCAGATAGAATACGTACTGCACCCCCCAGACCTTCCAGATGAGCCCCATGACGGGTGAGGCGATAATGGCCATTATATGGTCCACGCTCAGGCCCACGGACAGGGTGCGGGTGACCTCACCGGGGTCCAAGGCGATGGAGCGCATCATATAGGCGTGGACCATATTGAACTGCTCAAAGAGAACGCACAGCACATAGGCCCCGAATACCAACCAGGTCAGGGGGTCTCTCAGGCCGAAACTCCCCCTTGCCAGCAGCCCGGCCAACAAGCCCATCACTGAGAAGGAGACAGCGATATAGACCGCCTCCGCCCATAGCATCGCCCGCACACCGAATCGGTCCAGCATTTTTCCGATGATGGGAGCGGCCCAGACCCCCGCCAGGTGGACAGCAATGGTGAGCAGTGCGACTGTGTCTGCCCCCTGCCCCAGCAGATTGATGATGACCCAGGGAGCAAAGACGATTTTAATCCGTTTCTGGCAGCCGTAGGCCAGGGTGACCATGTAGTAGGGCGCGTAGCGCTTGCGGAACAGCAGCTTGTGATTTTTTACGGCATCCCTCTGGGGCATTAACCGGGCCATACACACCAGCAGGACCACCGCTCCCGCCGTCAGCTCCGCAGCCAAAACAAAGGGCAGAATCGTCTTTTTTCCGAAACTGAATAAGCCCGTCCGGAAGCCGAAAAAGACCATCACTGCCGCCGCCATGGAAAATAGGGTGGCCGCTCCCTTGAACTTCCCCAAGGTCTCCCCCACTTTTCCCTTCTCCGCCAAATCCATGGAGATAGCGTCGTTGAGGGGCATGAAAAAGTGCATCCCCAGAGAGTTGATGAAGAGAAATACCAGCATGGTCCCATAATCCGGGGACATCCAGCCCATGACCACAAGGCCCGCCAGCACCAGCACTTGAGATGCCACAGCCATCCACAGGTTGCCCAGAAAACCCAGAGCGGCCACCAGCACCATGCACAGAATGCCGGGGCTCTCCCGGGGAATTTCAATGAATCCCCGCTGAACCTCGTCGATGTGGAACACTTCATTAAAGTAGTTGGAAAAGATGTTGCTGCCCAGGCCGTTGGCCAGGGCGGTGAGGGCCAGCACCGCTATGAAGAGGTAGGCCGCCCGCTGCCGGTTTTGTTCGGTCATTTGTGATTCTCTCTCCTAAAACGCAATATCCTTAAAGCTGGTCTCGTCAATCTCCTCGCCCAGCAGCCGGATGCCCACCCCGTTGTCGTTGATATCCTCCCCGCCCCACCTGCGGTTGAACAGCAGATACAGGCAGCGCTTTCCCTCCCGGCAGGACTCCGCAATGCTGTCGGATTCGATCACGACACTGTCCAGCGCGACCCACTTGACCATTTCCTCCACCGTTTCGATCTCGGGCCACCAGGCGGCGAACTCCTCCGGGTCGTCCGGACCGTATGCGAAGCGCTCCTCCTCGTTGTAGTAGCGGATGATTTCCTGGACCACAGCCTCCTGCAATTCCGGCCACTTCTCCAGGAACGCGCGGCAGGTCTCCCGCTGGCGGTCTGAGATTTCGGTCTGGCTCTCATAACA
>JAAWCR010000085.1 GCA_022793355.1 Lawsonibacter sp.
ATGGCCGCGTCAATCTTGGCGTTGTCCGCGTTGAATTCAGTGCGCAGCACCTTGTCCTCCGCCTCCCACTGGCAGAGGCTGTAATTGGGTGTGTGGTTGGTTGACATGTAAATTTCCTCCTTAAAACAGATTTCATATAGACAGAAAAAACGCCCCGGAGTGGGACGTTTTCATACATTTATTGGAAATGAGGGCGCACTGCGCCCAAAATCAGCCAAAAAGAAGCCCGCTTCCAGGCAGGAAGCGGGCGTTTTTCTATTACCGCACAGAGACGAAGTCTTTCGACACATAGCCGGTGCTGCTGCCGTTGTACCGAATCTGATACCAGCCATTCTCCTCGCCCAGAATTGTAACCGTCGAGCCGTTCGAGGCACTGGCGACCACCTTATACTCCCGACCGGGGCCGGAGCGGATATTCAGGCCGGTGTCGGCGTTGACAATGACGCCCTGACTGCCGGAGCTCACCGATCCACCGGGCGTGCCGGGGGTGATTGTGCCGCCGGCGGCCTTGCAGTTGACCACAGCCTCCGCCCGTACCTCGCCGCAGGAGGCGGTGATGGTCACGCTGGCGTCCGCGCTGCCGGCGTTCAGGTTGGTCACCAGGCCGGTGGCGTCCACCGCGGCGATGGTGGGGTCGCTGCTGGACCACACCAGATCGCCCACCGTTCCTGTGGGGAGCAGGCTAGCTGTCAGCTGGTGGGTAGCGCCGCTGTCCAGGTCAACCGAAGTCTCGCTGATCGTAACTGACTGGACCTTCTGGGGCTCGGGCGCGGACTGACTGCCGTTGGACTGGCTCTGGCTGGTGGATACGCTGGAGCCGCTGCCCGGCTTGCCGCCGCCGAAGATGGGCGCGCCGATAAACCGGACAACGATAAAGACCGCGCTGAGAATCAGGAGCACCGAGATAGCCAGCCCCGCCACCTGGATAGGGTTGACCGGCCGGCCGTAGCCGCCCCCCCGGGTGTTGGCCACCCGCCGCCCGGACCCGCCGCCCCGGCCGGGGCGCTCATCGCAGAAGGGACAGCGCTTATAGGTGACAGAGTAGTCCTCGCCGCAATTTTCGCAGCGAATCACGTCGCTGCGCCGGGGGGAGGACCGGCGCTCTCCATAGCCGCTGCTCCGGGCGGGCTGCTGCCGCGGGGGATAGCCGCCCCCCTGAGAGGAAGGCCGGCGCTCTCCGTAGTCCCCGCCGCCCCATGCCGGCTGCTGGGGGCGACCGCTATAGCCGCTCTGTGAGGAGGATGGCCGCCGCTCCCCATACTCGCCGCCGCTCCGGGCGGGCTGCTGAGAACGCCCGCCATAGCCGCTCTGCGAGGAGGAGGGCCGCCGCTCCCCATACCCGCTGCCGCTCCGGGCGGGCTGCTGGCGGGAGGGATATCCGCCCTGTCCGGGCGCCTGACGGCGCCCCTGGGATTCGCTGGGGGGAATGCGCTCGCCGCCGCCGCGGGGCGCGGATGTATCTTTATCAGCCATTGTAGTTCCTCCAAGTAAAAACTGTTTCTATTTTACAGGTTTTTTCCCCTCCCGTCAACGGTAAACGGCAAAATAATAAATTGTTCACAATTTTATGTTGACCTGCGCCCTTGACTTGACCCGGCGCTCTCTTTCCACTATAATAGTTCTGTTCCACATAAAATCGCCAAAGGAGCGATGCTATGAGTACCGTAATGAGCGCCAGCGAGGTCCACAAGCAGTATGCCGAGGTGGCCTCCGCTTTTCGCAAGCTCATCCCCGACCCCTCCCTGCGCATGTCCTTCAGCCACCAGCTGGACGGCTATATCCGCCAATACGCCCTGGGGGTGTGGCAGGCGGACAACGCCAGCGCCATTACCCCCAGGCACGTGGAGTTTTACAACGCCATCTATTCCCCCGGCCGCCCGGCCCCCTCCGCCCTGTACTGGGAGGTGGCTTCCGGTGTGGCAAACTTCGACCTGTTCCAGCCCCCTGCCTTCTTTGAGGACCTGCGCCGGTACGATCGCCGGGCGGGCACCGCCCTGGCCCGGCGCTTCGCTGACCAGCTCACCCTCCTCCTGCTCCTCTTCGCCGCTGTGGACGGGGTGGTGAGCGAGAGCGAGGCGGGGTTTGTCAACGCATGCAGCGACGTGCTGCTGGAGCTGTGCGACAAGGACGGCCTGCGCGCCGACCGCCCCGCCATCCGGGCGGACCAGTTCTCGGCCCCCAGGCCCAACGATCCGGCCGCCCCGGCGGCCAAACCGGAGCCGGTCCCTCAAAAAGAGGCGGACAAGGCTTCGGAGGAGCCTGCGCCCACCTTGGAGGAGCTGCTGGCCGAGCTGGACGGCCTGTGCGGTCTGGACAAGGTGAAGAAGGATGTCAAGAGCCTCATCAACCTGGTAAAGGTGCGCAAGCTCCGGGAGGAGGCCGGTCTGCCCGTCCCCCCCATGTCCCTTCATCTGGTGTTCATGGGCAACCCGGGCACCGGCAAGACCACCGTGGCCCGGCTGCTGGCTAAAATCTACCATGCCGTAGGGGTGCTGTCCCAGGGCCAGCTGGTGGAGGTGGACCGCTCCGGGCTGGTGGCCGGCTTCGTGGGCCAGACCGCCCTCAAGGCCCAGGAGGCGGTGCAGAAGGCCATCGGCGGGGTACTGTTTATCGACGAGGCCTACGCCCTAGTCAACGCCGAAAACGTCAACGACTTCGGCCATGAGGCCATCGAGGTTCTGCTGAAAAACATGGAGGACCACCGGAAAGACCTGATTGTCATCGTGGCCGGCTACACAGACCGGATGGAGCAGTTTATCCACTCCAACCCCGGGCTGGAATCCCGGTTCAACAAATATTTCTTCTTCGAGGACTACGACGGCCCTCAGCTCATGAATATCTTCCGCTCCATGTGCAAAAAGAACGGCTACACCCTCTCAGAGGAAGGGGAGACGTTCATGGAAAAGGACCTGCAAGAGCTCTATGAAGAGCGGGACGAGAACTTTGGCAACGCCCGTGACGTGCGCAACCTCTTCGAGCAGGCGGTGGCCCGCCAAGCCGACCGGGTCTCCCAGCTGGAGGCCCCAACCAAGGAGCAGCTCATGGAGCTGCGGCCTGAGGATCTGGAGGAGAAACAATAAGCTATAGTTTTCAGGGGAGGAAGCAAAAAAGCTTCA
>JAAWCR010000086.1 GCA_022793355.1 Lawsonibacter sp.
AAATGTTATAAATATATACATAATAAGCTTAGGCACCGTTTGAAAAACGGAAATATGCACAATGGCGGGAAATTTTTTCGCCAGACAAACACAATTTTTTGCCGGAATACCGGATGTGTTTCAAGAAAAATTGGGGCAGCATAGCGGAAAAAGGACCGTCGTCTGGGCGTATTGACATTTTTCAAACAAGCCCTAATAATTTAAAAGAATTATGGTGGGATATTGTGAAACATATACAGGATGAACAAAGATTCTTCAACGATCTTTTCGATATGCTTCAGGCACACTGCGGAAAAGATTTTGAGCTGGTACTCCACAATCTGTCGGTGTGCGACGACAACTACGACCACACCATCGTTGATATCCGAAACGGCCACATTACCAACCGAAAGGTAGGCGACTGGGGTGATGAGGACGGGCTTCAGATCCTGCGGGGTATGCTGGATGTTTCAGATTCCTACAACGAATTTATGCACACAGAAGCCGGCCACATTCTCCGCTGTTCCAGCATGTACATCCATGCCTCCCAAAGCGGACAGATTATCGGCAGTATCTGCATCAATCAGGATATTACCCGTGCCGTGGAGGCAGAGCGCTTTCTGCGGGACTACAACATGTACCGCATCTGCAACGGCGGCATTTTCACCACAGACATCAGCTCCGTCCTTGACGATCTCATCCAGGAGGCCATTGTTCTGGTAGGAAAGCCCGTCTCCGAAATGAAGCGAGAAGATAAGATCCGATTCATCCATTTCCTGGACGAAAAAGGGGTGTTCTTAATTACAAAATCCGGCACCAAAATTTGTAATCTTCTGAACATCTCAAAATATACCCTGTATAACTATTTGGGCATAAAAATGCCAGGAGGGAGCGGCAATTGAAAACAATCGAGGAAGAGCGCGCTTTTTTCAGTTCATTGCTTACTTTGCTCTCAGCTCAAATGGGCAGTAACACTGAAGTGGTTTTGTACGACCTGACAGGCTCTGCGCCCAAGTTAATCGACATCCGGAACGGGCACATCTCCGGTGGAGCGGCAGGAATCTATGACGATTTGCTTTGTGCCCAGGGCAACTGGCCCTTCGGCAGCGGGCAAACGCCTTACAACATCATCTGTACTATGGAGAGCGGCTTAGTGTTGCGCTGTTCCGCCACCTGCATTTACAGTGACGAGGGCATCCCAATCGGATGTATTTGCCTAAATCAAGACATCACCCGGACTCTGGACGCTGAGCGTCTCATCCACAACCTCAATCAGTACCACGGCGACCCCGGAAGCACCTTTTCCTCAGACATTAACGGCGTACTAGAAAATCTGATCTTTGAAGCCAGCAACAAAATCGGTGTTCCTTACAATGAAATGACCAAAGAGAACCGAATCGAATTTATTCGCTTTTTAGATCAACGCGGCGCATTTTTGGTTACCAAAGCTGGTGACCGTATCTGTTCTCTGCTAGGCATCTCAAAATATACGATGTACTCCTATTTAGATATCGCTCGAAACATCAGTGTATGAGAGATCGATCGTCCCTTTGATGGTGGACAGAGTCTTCGCATCTTTGATTTGCAGATGTCCCGCTATTTCCCCCCCAATACAATAACAAGAAGGCACCTCGGATTATCCGGGGTGCCTTCTTTTTTAGTAGCTTCATCATAGCACAGCATTGATGGAACGCCGGTTATTCTCGGCTATTCCGCCCCACCAGCCTCGTGGTCCGGGCAGTTTTCCCTTCAGACGGCTCCAATACTGCGCCATTCAGAACGCGCCTGTGATATCCTTCCATCCGTTTTATCTTGAGGCTTTTCCCTATTCTACCACTCTCCCTATCTCGTGACGGTGCCATTTAAGATGATTTACGAAGATCCAGGCCTACATAGCCTATAAAAATACCTATCAAAACAGGACTGCTCAATGCGAGCAGCCCTATTGCCGCAGGATCTTCTCCATTGGCTTCCCCTTCGCCAGTTCGTCGATCAGCTTGTCCAAGTAGCGGATCTCCCGCATGAGCGGGTCTTCCACATCCTCCACCCGGACGCCGCAGACAACACCCGCGATCAACGCTCGGTTCGGATTGGGCCGGGGCGCCTTGCGGAAAAAGTCCCCATAGCAGATACCGGAAGAACGAAACGCCTCCAACTGCTCCGGGCTGTACCCCGTCAGCCAACAGATGATTTCGTCCACCTCGGTCTTTGCCCGGCCCTTCCTGGTAGCCTTATCGAGCAGAAGCTCGTACACTTTTCCAAACTCCATTTGAAATGCTTTGTTGTTCATATGCGCACACTCCAGATAATGATATACTATTTTACCACACTTCATATTGTTTTGCAAAAAAATGAACCGAAAGTTTGCTTTAAAGCAAACCTCTTTTTCCTCGATTCACTCAAACGGGGAGATGGTTTTTACGATCGTTCAAGGCGGCGCGACAGAGAGTATATTTCTGACTTACCTGAACGATGTTCGGATCCCTGCAATCCGTCCGGATACTGTCGTGGACATTATAGATACTATCCGGAAACAGCCCTGTGTAAAATCAAAGGGGGGCGCTTAGAACCTATTATCTTGTTTTTTCTGCAAAACTGCGTTATAATATGCCTGTGAGAAAACTCCAAAGGAGCGACCTGAAATGGTACAAGAGACAAAGCGTTTTCTGTCCTACGTCTGCCCCAACTGCACCCAGTCGGTGATTGTGGAGCGGGACCTGTTCTCCCTGGCGGCGGCCCCGGCCCATATCAAATGCCCCTGCGGCAAGTCGGAGCTGGGGGTGGAGTTTCTGCCCAACCGGGTCAAGCTGACGGTGCCCTGCCTGTTCTGTGGCCGGGAGCATACGGTATCCTGTTCCTCCCGCGCCTTTATCCGGGAAAAGGCCCTGGCGTTCTCCTGCGCCGCCTCCGGACTGGACTGCTGTTATGTGGGGGAAGAGGGGCCGGTCTACGCCGCCACCGCCCGGCTGGAGCAGGCGGTGGATAAGCTGGGGGAGGACGCGGCCAGCAACGGGGCCTTCCTGGACGAAATCGTTATGATGGAGATCCTGTCTGAGCTGAAGGACATCGCGCAGCGGGGCGGCATCTCCTGCACCTGCGGAGGCAAAGGCTGGGGCTTCGACGTCAATTTTAGCTCGGTGGACCTGTACTGTAAGGAGTGCGGCGGAAGATACCGCATCCCTGCGGCCACCGCCGACGACATCGACGACCTGTGCTGCAAAACATCTATTTTGATTCGAGGCAAGGAAACATGAGCACATTTTTTGAGTATGATATCCGTTTAAACGGCCTGGATGTGGACGGCCGGAGCCAGTGCAAGGCCTCCGCGCTGCTCAACCATCTGCAAAATGCAGCCACCCTAGCGGCGGAGGACGGGGGCTTTGCCCGGGACGTGCTGGTAGAGCGGTACGGGGTCTTTTGGATGCTGGCCCGCTCCTGGTACCGGTTGTCCAGGCCTTTGCGGTATGAGGACAGGCTGACCATCCGTACCTGGCACCGGGGCGGCAAGGGGGCGATTATGTACCGGGACTATGACATCCTGGCCAACGGCCAGCCGGTGGGGGAGTCGGTGTCTGCCTGGGTGCTGGCCGATATCAACAGCCACAAGCTGGTGCGCCTGAGCGCCATCCCGGAGCTGGAGGGCACCGGCGGCGGGGCGCTGTGCAAAACCATGACCCTGGCCAAGCTCCGCCAGCCCGGCGACCTGCGGGAAACGGAGCGCCGCCCCATGCGGTACAGCGACTCCGACTTAAACGGCCACGTAAACAACACCCGCTACGCCGACTTCGCTTGCGACGCCGTGGGGATGGAGCGTCTTTCCGAGGACCGCTACCTGGCCGAGATGCAGATTGGCTACCTGGCTGAGTGCCGCCCCGGCGAGGTGCTCACCATCCAGACCAGCGGCCTGGGGGACAGCCGCTTTGTCCGGGGAGTGGACGATACCGGCAAGCCCCGGTTTGAGGCGGCGCTGTACTTTGGGGAGACGCCAGTTTAAAGTGAGAGGATAAATTACAAGGAGGAACCTTATGATTCGCTGGCTGCAACAAGAAGACGGAGAAGGACACTTTAATAGCAGATTTTTCCGTAATGATGAAAATAAAGATGAGCTTATTGTTTATGCGAATAGCGATAACCCTGACTTCATGGAATGTGCTGAAAGGTGTGTGGACGCATTTAACAACCTTTCTGAGCGTGTGATACATGAAATTTGCCAAAAACTTATAAGTTGCGCTCAAGAGGGAAACGGTTTAGATGAAGAATTTGAATTACCTGCGCTTGACAACCCTCTTGATATATTAAATCATTGTTGGTTTATGGCATTCTATGTGGATATGGAGAGCAAAGATGGTGAAATAGCCTATGCTGTTGAAGGCGAAGGGGAGTGGGGAGAAAACATCGGCTTTGTCATTAAAAATGATAGTGTCGTTTATGTGGGTGCTGATTATTTGGATTACATGGAAAACGCATATTAAACTTCCTCCTTGACAAGCCCCAAGGCGAAAGGTACAATGGATAAAATATCGAAAAGGAGACGTGGAACTATGGTGAATCAAGACGCCGCCCAGAAGTTTGTAAAGCAGGGCCTCACCTTCGACGACGTGCTGCTGATCCC
>JAAWCR010000087.1 GCA_022793355.1 Lawsonibacter sp.
ACAGTTAATCAATATCTTTCTGGACATCCGGAGGGAAGGCTCCTTTTATACGCTGAATATGAACCCGAAGGGAACCGTCAACATTAAAATCACCCGGGACGCGAACGACGATATCACTGGCGCCGCCTATATGACCGAAGCGGAAGTGGCTGAGCTGCTTGGAGATATGGATGACCCGGATGATACAACTGATGCAGAAATAATCCCTGTTGACTTCAAGACCGTAGCGGCAGGAGAAACGATCTTCCTGGGGGAATATACATTGTCCCAGGGGGACGAAATCCTGTACAGCATTTCAGTGAAAACAGGAAACCAAATAAAGGTTTTTTTCGCTAAGGACGGGCAGGAAGATGTGGCCTATTGGTCTGTGGATAACCTGCGGCAGCCAGGCGAATCGCTGGAATGTATTGCGGATTTTATCGTTGGGCCTCCTACAACAAAGCCCGGAACCTATAAGCTGTATCTCCAGGCTCCGGACGGTGCTGTGGGAAATGTAAGGGGCAGTATTTCGATTACGTCAGCAGGCGTATCCTGACTATCACATACGCGCCGCATGGCTAGGCGCTGTTTGAACAATGGAACTGTGCCCGACGGCGAGAAATTTTTTCGCCAGACGGAGAGCAAGTTCAAGATAAAAGCTTTGCTCCGCAAGGCAATGAAGGGGGTAGAGAACGGGAGTGAGCTTCTGGACACGGTGGAGCTGTTAACAAAGTACCTGACTATAGAGGCATGGGAGATTCCAGGCAAGAAAAAAGACATCTTTCGGCGTCACACTGAATGTTTAAGCCTTTTTTGAGGTTCAAGGCTGCGGCGGCTTGCAGCGGCACAACATGTTTATGGACATACTCCAACTGCTCCAAATAGGGCCGTGAGTCATGGACAACCTCCGATGTCACGGTTTCAGCGGTGATGATACCGTGGTCTGGATCGGTTGTCGGATGAGACAGATAATAAAAAACCGCTGACCTTGCCGGGCCGTTTCATGTAGCCCGACTCCGGGTCGGTACTGCTCACTTTCTTGTGGGAAGGGCATTTGTCCTCTTTGACCTACTTTGTCAAAAGAGCCACGGTGTCCAGAACAAATACAAAACACCGCTTCGTTTTAGTGAAAGCGGTGTTTTGTGTCAGGTTAACAGCCCATTATTTTGTTTCTCTTTGTCAAGAGAAGATGAGGGTGTAGTATAAAGAAAAGTATGATTCATCCGCACATTTTGAGGATGAACGGGCCAAGATTGTAGATGCAGTCTTGGTCCTCACCCTAGCGTGGCCAACGACCCGCGTTTTCAATTTTCTCCACGATATAGGACGGAATCCAGCAAGCTCTGGAACTGCTGATACAGCATACGCTTGCAGGAGGGGGAGATGCAGGCCTCCCGGATGGGGGATGCGAACTGGGCCAAATCCCGCAGGCAGGCGACGGTGACCGCCTCGCTGTCCTCCCCCCGGTCCAGCGCCGCAGCGGCCTCCTCAAGCAACACAGGTGCCGGGGCCACGGCCCCGGCCACCGCTCTGGACGGGCGGCCGCCGCCCACGCGCAGGGCGAAGTTGATCAGCGGGAAGTCAATCGAGGCCCGCATGGCATACTTGTAAAAGCCGCTGCGTTCCCCCTCCGGCGGTGCCTCCATCCGGAAAGTGGTCACCAGCACTGGAAGATGGTGCTCGCAGGCCAGGCCGTTGGCCTGGCTGTGCCGCCGAATCAGCTCCGAAAGGGGCAGCCATGTCCGCTCCCCATTCTCTGCAACCTCCGCCTCCGCCTCGTACGCCAGCAGGGCGGTGGCCACATCCGAGTAGTAGATGGCCCGGCACACCGGGGAGTTGGGAATCTGGTGACAGATTGCTCCTCCGGTCTTGAAGCACAGCTCCAGCCCGCTGCGCCAGAACTGGCTCTGATTGAAATAGATGCACCGCCGGTCCTGCATGATGTTGCCGCCCAAGGTAGCGATGTTCCGGATCTGGGGGGAGGCCGTCGCCCCCGCCGCCTGGGCGACGGCGGGCAGGCGCTTTCTCACCAGCGGGTGGACCGACAGGTCGTACAGCGTCTCCCCCGCGCCCAGGTACACGTATCCGTCCTCCTCCCGGACCCCTCTCAGCTCCTCCACCGGGTGAAGAAAAATGAGGGTCCGGTCGTCCCGCGCGTGGTTTTTCAGCAGCGGCATCAGGTCCGTCCCGCCCCCGACATAGGTGCCGGGACCGGCCTCCAGCACCTCTTTTACCGTTTTGACCATCATCCGTCTTCCTCCTTCCGCCGGCTGGGCAGTATGACAAACCGGTCGCACAGCGGCAGGCTGTTGATCTCCCGCCCGCTGGCACGCCGCGCCGCGTTCACAATGGCCGGCGCAACCGGCACCGTGGCCAGCTCCCCCACGCTCTTCGCCCCCAGCGGGCCGTAGGGGTCGTAGCTGTCCACCATATCCACATGGGTCTGGGGCATATCGTCCATCTGGGGAATCCGGTAGTGCAACAGGTCGGAGCTCAGCGTTCGCCGGCTCCGGGGGTTGATCTCCAGCCGCTCATACAGCGCGTAGCCCACGCCCTGGGCGATCCCGCCCTCCAGCTGGCCCGCCACCGTCAGGCGGTTGATAGGCGTGCCCACGTCTACCACCTCTATGATGTCCAGCAGCCGGATGGCGTTGAGCTTCTTGTGGTACTCCGCCTTCACAAAGCACACCGAGAAGGGGTTGGGACAGGCCTCCGCCTTATAGGTTCCGCTGCCGATCATCACACCGCCCCGGATGTCAAACATCACCTCCCGGGCCGCCTCCCGGAAGCTGAGGGGCTCGCCGTCCACCAGGTAGCCCCGCTCCTGCTCCTCCACCTGGCTCTCCGGGCGGATGGCCCGCAGCTGGACCAGCACCTTTTTTCTCAGGTCCGCGCAGGCCCGAGTCACCGCGTTGCCGCAGATGAAGGTCTGGCTGCTGCCGAAGGTGCCGGTGTCGTAGGGGGTCACCCTGGTGTCCGCCGCCGTGATCTTCACGTCGGACAGGGGGATGCCCAGACACTCCGCCGCGATCTGGCTCTCCATTGTCTCGCTGCCCTGCCCGATGTCCGACGAGCCCACCAGCAGCTGCACCGTGGCGTCGTCGTTGAGGATCACCACCGCCGAGCTCAAGCCCTCCTTGGAGGAGGGGCCGGAGCCGTGGCAGCTGAAGGCGATTCCCCAGGCCTGCCGGACCT
>JAAWCR010000088.1 GCA_022793355.1 Lawsonibacter sp.
AACGCTTTGCTCCCTCCTCCTCTGCCACTTCCTACATTTTATCCCTCATTAACTTTGTGGCCTGTCTGGTAATGAAGACAGACAGGCCTCTTTTCGACAGGCTGAGCCCCACTTAAGTGGGGCTGTTTTTAAGAATATGTGGTCGGCAGACCGTTTCATTGCACTTTGAGGCGCCGCCAATTTCACACCTGGTAGGGTAAGTGCAGGCTGTCCTGATTATCTCTTCTTGCTGAAAATACGCTCCAGCATATCCCAGTCATCGTCATTGACGGTGGGCTTGGGTGGCTCCGGCTCAGGGGCCGGAGTGGGAGCGGGGGCAGGCGCTGCGGCCTCGGCTGGCTTAGCCTCTTCCGGAGGGAAGTAGGACACAGGCTGTTCCTCCGGCTGCTGGTGGGGGAAGGGGACGGTCTGATTCTCATCAAAGCCGGTGGCAATGACGGTGACCCGGATTTCATCCTCCAGCGACTCATCGAAGGTGGCGCCGAAGATGATGTTTGCCTCGGGGTGAGCGGCCTCCTGCACCAGATTGGCGGCGGTCTCTACCTCTTCCAATCCGATATCCATAGAGCCGGTGACGTTGATCAGTACGCCCCGGGCGCCGTTGATGGAGGTCTCCAGCAGGGGGCTGGAGATGGCCATGCGGGCGGCGTCCTCCGCCTTGTTCTTGCCGGCGGCACGGCCCACGCCCATGTGAGCCCGGCCGGCGTCCTTCATAACGGCGGACACGTCGGCGAAGTCCAGGTTGATAAAACCGGTATTTTTAATCAGATCAGAGATGGACTGCACCGCCTGCTGAAGCACATCGTCGGCAATCTCAAAGGCGTTGACCATGGTAATCTTCTGGTCGCTGGCCAGCTTCAGCCGCTCGTTGGGGATGATGACCAGAGAATCCACCTTTTCCCGCAGCTCGGTGATGCCGGCCTCGGCCTGGCGCATCCGGCGGGGCCCCTCAAACCGGAAGGGCTTGGTAACCACGCCTACAGTGAGGATGCCCAGCTCCTTGGCGATGTCGGCCACAATGGGGGCCGCGCCGGTGCCGGTGCCGCCGCCCATGCCGGCGGTGATAAACACCATGTCGGCGGTTTCCAGGGCCTTGGTAATCTGGTTTCGGTTCTCCTCGGCGGATTTGCGGCCCACCTCGGGGTTGGATCCGGCACCCTGGCCGTTGGTCAGCTTTTCACCGATTTGAATCTTGTTGGTGGCGCTGGAGATAGCCAGCGCCTGTTTGTCCGTGTTGACGGCGATGAACTCCACGCCCTTGGTTCCGGTTCGCACCATGCGGTTAACCACATTGTTGCCGCCGCCGCCGACACCGACTACCTTGATATTGACAACGCTGTCAGGGCCCATATCTAATCCGAAAGCCATTCTTTTTCCTCCTAAGTACAAAGCGGGGTCGAAGCGCGTGTATCTCGTGTGGGTTGGCCCCGGTATCAAAACAAAATCTCACATCATTGTAACGCAGTTTTTTCCATCGGTCAAGAGGAAATCTCCCTTACGGCCAAAATTTCCAAAAATTACATCATTTTTTTAAAAAATAACCCTATGCCGGGGAGTAGGCCGCGTCATATTTCTCCTGGGTCAGGTCGATAAGGCCTGCGGCGCCTGGTCCGTGCTGATCTTCAATTTTTTCCCTCACGGCCTGCATCAGGCGCAGACTATAGGGAAAATCGGCGTTGAGGCGGATTTCCACATCAAAGCGCCCGGCGTACCGCACGGAAAGCCGGGTGGCCTCCAGGCGGACAGAGGAGATGTCGTCCCCCAGCTCCGCCTCCTGGACGGCCTGGAGCAGGGAGGTTAGGGCGGTAAGCCGGGTGCGTTCCGACTCCGGGACCTGGATCCGGCTGCCGGCCTGGGGCGAGATGGGGGTAAGTCCGGTAACGGGGATGGCTGTGCTGTCCGGCGGGGCAGGCTCGAGCAGCTTGCCCCGGACGCTGATGAGCCAGGGCTCCTGGGACAGTGTGACAGGCTTTGCGTCCGGGTCTCCGCCGGCCAACTCCTCCTGGACGGTGGCTGCCTGGACCGGGTCTGGAACGGCAACCTGAGCCGCCGCCTCGCACTCGGTTACGGTGATAAGGATGGTGCTGGGCAGTGCGCGGTTGATGGTAAGCTCCTCCACATAGGGCAGCTTGGTACGGATGCTTCGGTCGATGCTCACCTTGTTCAGGCTGTACAGGTTTTCCCCCAGGTGGATGCCGGAGGCGGCGATGATCTCCTCCGTTGTGTACCGTCGGCAGCCGCTCACTGACACCCGCTCCACCCGGAAGAACACGGTGGCCCCGGCCGTCAGCGCCACCACCACCGCCAGGATGCACAGCAGTTTGAACAGCGGCCCGAACCGGCCCCTGTTCCTCCTGCGTGTTCTGCTGCGGTGGCTGTATCTTGGCATGGTGCTTCTCCTTATGGTATTTCCCGAATATCCGCCCCCAGTGCCCTCAGATTTTTATCCAAGTCCTGATATCCCCGGCGGATGTGGCGCAGCTCAGACACCTGGGTGGTCCCCTCGGCGCCCAGGCCGGCCACCACTAGGGCGGCTCCGCCCCGCAGATCGGTGGAGCGGACGGCAGCACCGTGGAGCCTGCCCACCCCCGACACCATGGCGGCCCGGCCGGCCAGCTGGATGTCCGCGCCCATGCGGCGCAGCTCATCCACATGGCGGTAGCGGCTGTCGAATATGTTCTCCACGAAGAGGGTGGCCCCCTCGCCTCCCGACAGTGCAGCCATGAGGATGGCCTGGGCGTCGGTGGGGAAGCCGGGGTAAGGGGCGGTGCGCACCGGGCTGATGCCGTGCAGGGGCCGGCTGCTGGTGAGAACCACCCGGTCCGGTCCGGTATGGATCTGACAGCCCGCCTCCTCCAGACAGGTCAGGACGGCGGTGAGGGCGTCGGGGGAGATGCTGGTTATTTCAACCTCGCCCGTGGCGGCGGCGGCCCCGCACAAGTAGGTGGCGGCGGCGATCCGGTCCCCCATAACCCGGAACTCGGCGGGGTGGAGGGGGAGGCCCCCCTCTATGGACAGATTGGCGGTGCCCGCCCCGGAAACCCGGGCTCCCATGGCCTGGAGGAAGCTCTGCAAATCGATGATTTCCGGCTCCTGGGCCGCGCCTATGATGGTAGTTACGCCGGGACAGCCGCAGGCGGCCAGCATGATGTTTTCCGTGGCCCCCACGCTGGGGATGGACAGGCAGATCTCCCGGCCCCGAAGCCCCTCTCGGCAGCAGCGGCAGCACAGCGCGCCCTGTTCTTCCAAAATATCCGCCCCCAGGGAGCGCAGGGCGGCCAGATGCAGGTCAATGGGCCGGGAGCCCAGCTCGCATCCGCCGGGGTAGGACAGCTCCGCCGTTCCCAGCCGGGCCAGCAGTGCCCCCAGGAAGATCACCGAGGAACGCATTTCCCGCATCAGGCACTCCGGGATACTCCAGCGCTCTGGAGCGGTGGCGTCCACGGTGACCGTGTCCCCTTTCCGCTCCACCCGGCATCCCAGCAGGCGCAGGATGTCCAGGGTGGCGGATACGTCGGTCAAGTCGGGACAATTATGAATCACGCTCTGCCCGGAGGTAAGCAGACAGGCGGCCAGGATGGGCAGGACGCTGTTCTTGGCCCCGTGAATGGCCAGGGTCCCGTACAGGGGACGTCCGCCCTGAATTTCGTAATAACTCATGGGATAGCCCTCCAAATCGTTGGAATCTGGGCTATCCTATGCGGAAAGCAGGGATTTGGTTTATGGTTTTATCCGCCCCGGCGCATGCGCGGAAGCGCGTTTTTCTTTCAGAGCGGGCGGCATTTGCGAAGCCGGAAGGGATAGGGCGCTATTTCATAATCTTCCGCAAGGTCTCATAAATTTTCTCCCCCGCATTGGGGACGGCCATATCCCGAAGGGCTTTGACCATGTTTTCCCGGCGGTCCCGCTCCCGGAGGAGGAGGGCGGCCTCGTCGTAGAGGGTGTTTTCCACACAGTCGGCCTCCCGCAGGAGGACGGCAGCCCCTTGGCTGGACAGCACCCGGGCGTTCTTCTCCTGGTGGTTGGCGGTGACATTGGGGGAGGGAACCAGTACGGCGGGCTTAGCGATGGCGGTGAGCTCCGAGATGGTGGAGGCTCCCGCCCGGCACAGCACCAGGTCGGCGGCGTCCATCACCAGGGGCATGTCGTAGATATACTCCCGCACCTCGATGCCGTTGTCCCCCAGCTTCAGCCCCCGGCGCAGCAATTCCTCCTGCATCCAGGGAAAATCCCGGCCGGCGCCGTGGATGTGCCGCCAGGGCGCGCCCTCATAGCACTCCTTGGCGATGAAGTCCACCATTTTCTGGTTCATCACCTCGGCCCCCAGGGAGCCCCAGTAAGACAGCAGCAGGGGGCGGTCGTCATCAAAGCCCAGCTTAGCCCGTGCCTCCTGCCGGTTGTACCGGAAGAAGTCGCCCCGGACGGGGGTGCCGGTGACCACCACCTTTTCCGGGTGGTCGTAATGTTCCCGGCTCTCCTCAAAACCCACCATCACCCGGTCTACCACCTTGGACAGCGCCTTGGTGGTCAAGCCGGGAACGGCGTTGGACTCGTGCACCGCGGTGGGAATCCCCCGGCGGGCCGCCTCGTTGACCACGGGGAAGGAGGCATAGCCCCCGGTGCCCACCACCAGGTCGGGCCTGAAGTCGTCCAGAATGGCCTTGGCCTGCTTGCGGGACTTCTGCATATTAAGCAGCGTACCCAGGTTGTGGGCAATATCCGCCGGGGCCAGGGAGCGGTGGAAGTTGGTGATGGTCACCGTCTGAATATGGTAGCCCTCCTTGGGCACCAGCTTGTTTTCCATTCCACCATCTGCCCCCACGAATAGAACGCGGCAGCCGGGGTGTCTCTCCTGAAAGATATGGGCCAGAGCCACCGCCGGATTGACATGTCCGGCGGTGCCGCCGCAGGTAAACAGAATATTCATATTGCCACCTCTTACAGACTGTAGAGGCCGCCGCCTTCGGCGGCCCGCTTATCATTGGTTTCCGGATCGCCGGGGGTGTCCCCAACAGGATTCAATCCTTTCGCGGGGCCGGTATTTGCCGTGAAATGCTCAGAACCATCCCGATTTCCGCCAAATGTATCATCAGGGCGGTACCGCCGTAGCTGAAAAAGGGGAGGGAGATGCCGGTGTTAGGGATAAGGCCGGTGATAACGCCCACGTTGAGGAACACCTGAGCGGCCAGAAGGGTGATTATGCCCACAATGGTGAGCATGCCGAATTTATCCCTGGCGTGGAGGGCCAGCCAGTATCCCCGGAGAATCAGCAGGGAGAACAGCAGCAGAATCGCGTAGGCCCCCACCAGTCCCAGCTCCTCCACCACAATGGTGAAAATCATGTCGTTCTCCGGCTCAGGGACAAAGCCGTATTTCTGGTTGCTCTCGCCCAGTCCCCGGCCCAGCAAGCCCCCGGAGGCGATGGAGTAGAGGCCCTGCCAGAACTGATAGCCGCCGTCCTGAGGGTCCACTGAGGTGGGGTCCAGCCAGATGGCGATTTTGCGCTTGACGTAGCCCGTCGCCACATACATAATACCCACCAGGCCGGCGCCTATGCTGCCGATGCCGATAAACCACCACAGGCTGATGCCCGACACCAGCAGCACAGCCGCCGCGCCCACCGCCACCAGGAGGGCGCCGGAGACGTGATATTCGAAGACCACCAGTCCCAGCACCAGCAGCAGCACCAGCCCGTAGGGCACCAGCTCCAGGAATCCGATTTTTTCCAGGAAGTTCAGCATACGGCCCATGCTGTTGCGCCGGGTGAAGCGCAGCTGGTGCTCGGTGTCCCGCTTGGACAATCTGGCAGCGAAAAACAGCACCACCGCTACCTTGGCAATCTCCGAGGGCTGGTAGGTAGGTCCGGCCACCAAAAACACCTTCAGCCAGCGGCGCACGCCGTTGATGGGGGCGTTCAGGCCGGGGATGTAGCAGAGAATCAACAGAACGATGGACACGCCCAGAAGCAGAGGGGCCATCCAGCGGAAATGCTGGTAGTTGATACGGGAGATGATATACATGCCCACCAGGCCCGCCGCGGCGTAGGCCGACTGGTGGAGGATGTAGTAATAGGGGTTGTTGAGCACCGGCCTGGTGGAGTCCCGGTAGGCGGTGTAGTAGGATGCGGAGAAGAGCATTACCAGCCCAATCCCCAGCAGCAGCAGCACCAGCATCAAAAAAGGCAGGTCCAGCGGTCCCCGGGCCAGCTGCTCCTCCATGGTCAAATCACGTTTTGCTTTGCGGGCCAACAGGGGAGACCTCCTTTCTGGTCTATTTCATAAACGCTTCCTTTATCAAAAGAGGTGTTTCCGCCTGCGGGGGGAACGAAGTTCCTCACATCGGATACCGGTACATAATCCCCAAAAATCCCAGGCAGCACAGCACCAGCGTGATGCCGGAGAAAACGCAGAACAGTTTGGTTTCGCTCCAGCCGCCCATCTCCAGATGATGGTGCAGGGGCGCCATACGGAAAAACCTCTTGCCATGGGTCTTTTTGAAGTAGGTCACCTGGATGATGTCGGACAGCACCTCGGCTACATAGACCAGCCCGATGATGGGGATGACCAGCGGGATATCCAGAGCAAAGGCCAGACCGCATACCATGCCGCCCAGGAACAGGGAACCGGTGTCCCCCATGAATATTTTGGCGGGGTGGAAGTTGTAAATGAGGAAGGCGGCCAATCCCCCCGCCACGGCGGCGGACAGGATAGCCAAATCATTCCGGCCAAACCAGGCGGAGGCAGTGAGGTAGAACAGAGCCACGGGGATGGTGACCCCGGTGGCCAGGCCGTCGATGCCGTCGGTAATGTTGACGGCGTTAACCGTGCCTACCATGACGAAGGCGGCAAAGACCATGTACAGCGCCCAGGGCAGGGGAATAGTCACATTGAGGAAAGGGAGGAACAGGTTGGGGGTCAGGTAGCCCTCCTCCCGCATGAGAACGGTGAAGGCGATGGCGGCCGCGAGCTGAAGCAGAAACTTCTGCGCGGCAGTAAGGCCCTCGTTGGCGTGGTGGCGCAGCTTCTGAAAGTCGTCAATCATTCCGATGACGCCGAACACCAGGGCGAAGAGAAAGACATACAGGTGCTTATAATTTCCCGCCGCCAGCTCCTCCCAGCCCGCCACCACCGCAGCCGCCGCGATGGCGATGATAAACATAATACCACCCATGGTGGGGGTGCCCTGTTTGGCCATGTGCCAGGTGGGACCGTCCTCACGGATAGACTGTCCGGCCTTCAGCCGCCGAAGCAGGGGAATAAGCACCTGGCCCACAATGGCCGCGACGCCGAAGGCTATGATAAAGCTGAGGATGCATGTCATGTCGAAAACCTCCCGGTTTTTTCTCTTTTGGATGGGCGGTCTGCCGCCGGTGTTTAAAAAGCAGCATATTATACCACATCTGCGGGGACTTTTCCAGTCAATTTTTGTCTCTGCTCCCCCTGGGCAAACCAGGCGGCGATAATCTCCCGCTCGTCCATATGGTGCTGGATGCCGTCAACCTCCTGGTAGGTCTCGTGGCCTTTGCCGGCTAGGACGATCACATCGCCGGGCTTGCCCTGGGACAGGGCCCAGCCGATGGCTTTGGAACGGTCGGGTTCTACGTGAAGGTCTGCCGGGCTTTCCGACATACCGGACAGGATGTTGTCGATGATGGCCCGAGGGTCCTCGGTGCGGGGGTTGTCGGAGGTGACCACAGCCAAGTCGGCCAGCTCCCCGGCAATAGCCCCCATAATAGGACGCTTGGACCGGTCCCGGTCGCCGCCGCAGCCGAACACGCAGATCAGTCGGCCGGCGGTGAAGTCCCGGGCGGTGGTGAGAATATTTTCCAGGGCGTTGGGGCTGTGGGCGTAGTCGATAATCACGGTGTAGGCCCGCGGGACGGGAACCACCTCCACCCGGCCTTTGACCCCGCGCAGGTTGGGCATGACCCGGGCCATGTCCTCCAGGCCCGTGCCCAGGCACAGTCCGGCGGCCAGGGCGGCCAGGGCGTTGTAGATGGAGAACCCGCCGGGGATAGGCAGATGAATGCGGGTAATCTCCCCGGGAATCACCGCCTCAAATTCCACGTGGCTGGGGAAGAGGCGGATATTTTTGGCGGTCAGGTCAGCTTGAACCCGGTTTTCCGAATAGGTAAAGACGGGACAGCTTACCTGGCCCAGATACCACCGCCCCGCCTCGTCGTCCAGGTTGAGGACGGCCCTGCGGCACTGGGAAAAGAGCAGCCCCTTGGCGGCGCGGTACTCCTCCATGGTGTGGTGGTAGTCCAGATGGTCCTGGGTAAGGTTGGTAAAGACCCCCACATCAAAGGTCAGCCCCGCCGCCCGGCGCTGGACCAGGGCGTGGGAGGAGACCTCCATCACCACATGGGTGCACCCCTCGTCGGCCATTTGCCGCAGGAGGGCCTGGAGCTCCCAGCTGTCCGGGGTGGTGCGGTGGGCAGGCAGCTCCCGGTCCCCAATCATGTTCCGGTTGGTGCCGATAAGGCCAACCTTGGCTCCCGCCGCCCGCTCCAGCAGCTCCTTGAGCAGGCTGGTGGTGGTGGTCTTGCCGTTGGTGCCGGTGACGGCGGCCAGGGTCATGGAGTCCCCCGGCCGGCCGAGGAAGTTGGCGGAAACCAGAGCCATGGCCAGATGGCTGTCCGCTGTCGTCAGCCAGGGGCCGGGTTTCTCCGGAGCGTGCTGGCACAGGACGGCGGCGGCGCCCCGGTCCAGGGCGGTCTGAATGTAGCGGTGGCCGTCGGTTTTGTCGCCGGACAGGGCTACAAAGAGTGCGCCGGGTGTCAGAGTGCGGGTGTCATTGGATATGGAAGAAATTTCCATATCCAGATCAAGGCTTCCCCCCGTGAGAGGGACCCCCGCTAAAATCGCGTGCAGTTTCATGGCGTCACCCCTCAAGGGCGCGGTTTCATTCTATATAAGCTTTGCGGTTTGAAATCTTTTTCCCAGGGGGGCTTGCGCTACCCGGTATACCCGTCCTCCACCTGATTGAAGAACGTCACGTCCACCACGGTGCCCGTAACGGCGGCCACGCCGCCCGCGATGCTCTGGTTTTCAGCGGTGGTGGTGTTGCCGTAGTAGACCGACGCGCCGGAGGCACGCATGAAGAAGCCCGCCTTTTCCAGGGCGTTTTTGGCGTTCTCGTAGGTCATGCCGATGACATTGGGGACGGTGCCGCTGGCTTCCGGAGTGGAGTCTCCCAAGTAAAGAATTACAGTGGAGCCTCCGGGGATCCGGGTTCCGGCTGCGGGAATTTGCTGGGAGACATTGCCGCCCTCGCCGATGGTGCGGAATCTCAGGTTTACGCGGGACAGATCGTCCTCCGCCTTGGGGGTGCTCAGTCCGGTGACCTTGGGCATAACCACGTCAGCGGCTGCGGCTTCTTCCGTGGAGTAGGTTTTTTCAATTCCCAGGTAATCCAGAATCTGGGCGATGAGGGG
>JAAWCR010000089.1 GCA_022793355.1 Lawsonibacter sp.
CGCAGTCAATAAGCTCATAGTCCTTCCACTTGTCGGACAGCCACATCGCCGATGTCCTCCTTGCCGTCGTGATACAAATTAAAAACAGTATACCATTAACTGGGGAGGCACGTCAATAAATAGTGATTGTAATTTGCACTCAACTGTGCTAAAATAGCACAGAAAAGACAGAGAGAGGTGCGAAGCTATGGATCATCCCTTCCGCTCCGCCGCTTTGGGCGGGTTTAATAAACAGGACGTGCTCACCTTTTTAGAGGAGCAGTCCAAACAGGCCGCTCAGGCCCAGCAGCAGCTGCAAAGCCGGCTGGAAGAGGCAGAGAGCCAGCGGGATGCCCTCCGGACGGAAGGGGAGGAGCTGCGCCGCCAGTTGGAGGCGGCCCGGCGGGAACTGGAACAGGCGGAGCAAGAGCGGGACAGTCTGAGCGCCCGGCTGGCAAAGACGGAGCAGGAGCTGGCCGTCAGCCGTGCCCAAGCGGGAGATACCGCCCGGGAGCTGGAGACGGCGCGCCGGGAGCGGGACGAGGCCCGAGCCGGCCTGGAGGCGGCGCGGCCCAACGCGCAGGCCTATCTGGAGCTGAAGGAACGCGCCGCCGGGGTGGAGTTGGAGGCCCACCGCAGGGCGCAGGCCATTCAGGAGAAGGCGGAGCGGGACACACGGCAGCTGCGCCGGCAGCTGGAGCAGTGGCTGCGCCAGGTCCGACAGGCATACGACGGCCTGTGCTCCGACGTGGAGAGCACCGTGGCCCACGCCGCCAGCGAGCTTGGCCGGGCCGGGGCCAGCCTGGACCAGCTCTTGCAGCTGATGGGCGGCCAGGAGGAGGCCTTCGACGGCCTGAGCCAAATTTGCAGTGAAACAACCTTTGGGCGGCCTGAGCCACCCATGCCGATCGACGAGAAGTGACGATAAGCTATAAAGCGGCGCCTGTCCTCAATATAGAGGACAGGCGCCGCGGCGTATCCGAAATTTTGACGGCTGCTATAATGACCTTTGATACAAATGCCGTAAATATGCCGTAAAATTACACTGGAATTAGATTGTATCTAATGCCACATAATATGCTTTGCTTATCCAAATTTGGGAGAGTAAAGTATTATGGTAGATAAAACGCATTTGAGTATTCGCATGGACAGCAAACTCCATGACAAATTCCGTTATGTGGCAGGAGCCGAAGGTCGCACAATGAGCGGTCAGATTATCTATTTGATTCAGAAGTGCGTCCGTGATTATGAAAAAGCAAATGGTCCCATCCCGGAGGACGAGCTGAAATGAGCCTACAGGAGAAGGTGCTGGACTTGCTCTTTCCGCCCAAGTGCCCTTACTGCGAAAAGATTCTGGACGCGCCCCGGGCTCCCGCGTGTCCGGGGTGTCAGGCCAGGCTGCCCTGGCTGGAGGGGAAAGCAGGAGAGCGGACCATCGACTTCGCCAGCGGCTGTTATTCGCCCCTGTCCTACGGGGAACTGACCCGGGACGCCATCCACCGCTACAAATTCAGTCGGGTGCGGGCGCTGGGAAAACCCTTTGCCGTCCTTATGGCCCAATGCCTCAGCGAGCGCCTGCCCGGCGGGGCGGACTATATCACCTGGGCCCCGCTGTCCAGACGCCGCCTGCGGGAACGGGGATTCAACCAGGCGGAGCTGCTTGGCCGGGAGGTGGGCCGTCTGCTCGCCATTCCGGCGGGGCCTGCGCTGGAAAAGGTGCGAGACACTCGGCCCCAGTCGGAGCTGGACGAGGAGAGCGCCCGCCGGGCCAACGCGCGGGGAGCCTATGCCGTTCTGCCCGGAACCGACTTGACCGCCCGGCGGGTGGTGCTGGTAGACGACGTGGTGACCTCCGGCGCAACCCTCAGTGAGTGCGCCGCCCTGCTGCGGCAGGCCGGGGCGGAACGGGTGTTCTGCCTCACCCTGGCCCGGGCACGGGGGAATGAGACCGGAGCCGCAAAAAAAGGGGAAAATTGTTAGAAAAAACGGTTGAAAACAGGGTGGCAACAGGTTATAATACAAATTGGCATTTAAGAACCGCTCCACGCTTGGGCGGATAAGAAATAAACAAAATAAGAATAAGGTGGAACAGAACATGGGCTTCTTTAGTAAGGATATTGGCATCGACCTGGGCACCGCCTCGGTTTTGGTATATATCAGAAATAAGGGCGTGGTCCTGCGCGAGCCCTCCGTGGTGGCGATGGACAAAAATACCGGCAAGCTGCTCAAGGTGGGCACCGAGGCACAAGCCATGCTGGGCCGTACCCCTGGCAACATTGTGGCTATGCGCCCCCTGCGGGAGGGCGTCATCTCCGACTATGATATGACCGAGCGTATGCTCAAGGAGTTCATGAAGAAAGTTACCTCCTTCTCCCTATTCAAGCCCCGCCTGCTCATCTGCGTCCCCTCGGGCATCACCGAGGTGGAGGAGCGCGCCGTGGTGGATGCCGGTATCCAGGCGGGCGCCCGTCGGGCCTACCTGATTGAGGAGCCCGTGGCCGCCGCCATCGGTGCCGGCATCGATATCACCAAGCCCGATGGTCATATGGTGGTGGACATCGGCGGCGGAACCGCCGACATCGCCGTCATCTCCCTGGGCGGCGTGGTGGAGTCCGCCTCCATCAAGGTGGCCGGCGACAAATTTGACGAAGCGGTGGTGAAGTATATCCGCCGCAAGCACAACGTTTTGGTGGGCGACCGCACCGCCGAGGAGCTGAAAATTAATATCGGCTGCGTGTTCCCCCGGCCGGAGGAGGTCGTTATGGAGATTAAGGGCCGGTGCCTGATGACCGGTCTGCCCAGGGTGTTCAACGTCACCTCCAGCGAGATGATTGAGGCCTTTGAGGAGACCTCCAACAGCATTCTTGAGGCCATCCACGGCGTTCTGGAGCGCACCCCACCTGAGCTGGTGGCCGATATCTCCACTAACGGCATTATCATGACCGGCGGCGGTTCCCTGCTGTGGGGCTTTGACAAGCTGGTGCAGTCCCACACCGGCATCGAAACCCACGTGGCCGACGATGCCATCTCCTGCGTGGCCTACGGCACCGGCAAGAGCCTGGAGAACCTGGACCACATGCAGGACGGAACCATGAACCTGTCCCGCCGCAAGCAGATGAATTATTGAGCGAAACAGCCGGCCAAAGGCCGGCTGTTCTCCTAAGGAGGAACGACGATGGATACCGTGGAGGAGATTCTGCGAACGGTGGGAAAAACCGTGGGAATTCCAGATTTGACCCTGGGGGATCTGCTGCGTATGGCGGTTGTGGTGCTGGTGGGGTGGTTGACCATCCGTCTGCTGATGCGGATGGTGGACCGCCTTCTGGAGCGGAGCAAACCGGTGGCCGCCATCCGGACTTACATCCACACCGCCCTGCACGCCTTTCTCTGGTTTCTGTTGGCCCTGATGCTTGCGGGCACCATGGGGCTGGAGGTTACCTCCATCATCGCCATGCTCAGCGTGGCGGGTCTGGCGGTGTCCATGGCCCTGCAAAACACCCTGTCCAACCTGGCGGGGGGGCTGGTGCTGCTGGTTACCAAGCCCTTTGTGCCGGGAGATTATGTGGAGGCAGACGGAGTCAGCGGCACCATCGCCGGGATTACCCTGTCCTACACCACTTTTGTCACCCCGGACAACAAGGAAATTTTTGTTCCCAACAGCCAGCTGTCCGCCGCCAAGATTATCAATTATAATGTTTTGGGCAAGCGCCGGATGGACTTGAAACTGACCGCCTCCTACGATGCCCCCACTGCCCAGGTGCGCGCGGCCATTGAAGAGGTGCTGGCCGCTATCCCCGGCATTCTGAATGACCCCGCCCCGGTGGTCTATGTGTCAGAGTACCAGTCCAGCAGCATTGAGTACCTGACCCGGCTGTGGACCCTGTGCGGGGATTACTGGGATGTGTATTACGCCCTTCTTGAGGGGGTGCGGGAGTCCTTTGCCCGCCATGGGGTGGAGATGACCTATGACCACCTGAACGTGCATATTGTGGAGAAGCCGTAGGAGCCGGCGGCCTGCGTTCTAAGGCATGGCCAACCCGTGCAGAAAACCGTCCAGCCGAGGGGACAGAACCTCGCCGCCCACCACCGTGTTTTTGCATAGGAGCAGATTGGCCTGTACCCCGGCTTCGCCGGTGGGGTAGTTGAGCACCTCGTAAGTATACCGCTTCACCCGCTTGCCGGTATACTTTTTCAGGTCGAAGCCCTGGCCCTCCTGTAAGGCCAGATACTCGTCATAGCTGGCATCCAGCTCCTCGGGGATAATCAGCTCCTGGGTGGCGATGGGGTCTTGGGAGACCTCCCAACCATAGGCGGCCAGGTAATCCACCCGGTCCTGGTTGGATTTAACCCCCTTGGAGCTGGGCAGGGCGGACGCGGAGGTCTCCCGGACGGCCGCATGGCCGAAATTCAGGGCAATGGCACAGCAACACAACAAAGCTGCTGCCGCCACCCCTAGTGTCAACTTGCGTTTGGGCATTTTAGCGGTCAGAATCAACACAGCGCAGTTCTCCTTTCGTGGCGTGTTTTCTCTTTACCGTATGCGAAATGCCAGGGAAGTATGTCTGTAGGGGCGCAGAATATACACCCACCTACATTGCAACAGGGAGGTGGCAAAGAGATGGAACGCATGGACAAGCTGCTCGCCTCCACGGGAAGGTGGAGCCGGAAAGAGGTAAAGGAACTGATTCGCCAGGGCCGGGTGATGGCGGA
>JAAWCR010000090.1 GCA_022793355.1 Lawsonibacter sp.
GGACAGATGATGGAGAAACAGCCCCTCCCGGGCCATCTCGTCCAGCCAGCTTTGCAGGCCCTGAATGTCGTACAGGGAGCAGGGGATGGGTTTTGATACGGTCATTGGAAGGCCTCCTCTCCGTCGTTGACGCAGGCCCGCAGCCGGTCCAGCTCCTCCTGGAAGGCGGCGCGGCCCTTTTCGGTGATTTGATAGGTGCGTTTTCTCCCGTCTACCGAGGTCTCGGCGATAAGCCGGTCCTCCTGAAACCGGGCCAGCAGGGTGTAGAGGGTTCCCGGCCCCAGCTTTACCCGCCCGGAGGTCCTGTGCTCCACGAACTCGGTGATTTCTGTGCCGCACATCTCCCGGCGCAGAAAGGCCATGAGGACATAGTACATCGGTTCGGTGAGCGGCCCTTTTTCGCGTCCCGCCATGGACCGTACCTCCTTTCTATTTATCATTCTATAATATCGTCTGACGATATTATAACACGATGTAAACCGGGTGTCAAGGGGAGACAGGCGAAATTCGTCCCCAATCCCTATCAAAATTCTGACCGCTTTTTCCCGGCCAAGCTCCTATAATAGGACGTGTTGCGGGGGCGGCCCGGGGCCGCCCGCCATACCATGCGGGGGGTGAGGCTGTGACCGTTATTTATATCGACACGCTGTTTCTCCTCAACGCCCTGGTGGACTATCTTCTGCTATTGGCTGCGGCCCGCCTGGCGGGGGAGCCCCTACGCAGAGGACGGTTTGCCCTGGGGGCGGCGCTGGGAGGACTGTATGCGGTGGCTATTTTCCTGCCAGGGATGGGGTTTTTGGCCCACCCGCTCTGCCGGCTGGCCTCCGCCGCCCTGATGCTGCTGGCCGCCTACGGGGGGAGCCGCCGACTGCTGCGCCAGGGGGTGCTGTTTCTCGCCCTCACCTGCGCCTTTGGCGGCGGCGTGGTGGCCATTGGTCTGCTGGGAGGAACAGGGCTTGCCCTGGGCAACGGCGTGTTCTACTCCGCCCTGGACCTGAAAGTGGTGCTGCTGTCGGCGGCGGTCTGCTATGGGGTGATTACCCTGGTCTTCCAGCGGCTGGGAAGGCACAGCGCCGCCTCCGGGGAGCTGGCCCGGGTGCGGCTGCGGCTGGGGGAGCGGTGGACGGACCTCACCGCCCTGGTGGATACCGGGAACACCCTCGCAGACCCGGCGACAGGCCGTCCGGTGATGGTGGCGGAGGGGGAGCGGCTGTCCGGGCTGTTTCCCGGGGAACACCGTCCGAGTCCGGCGGATTTGCGGGACCCCGCCAGCGCCCTGGCCCGGCTGGGGACGGGGGAGTGGCGCGCCCGGTTCCGGCTGCTGCCCTACCGCAGCGTAGGGGTGGACCGGGGGCTGCTGCTGGCCGTCCGGGCGGACGCCCTGGAGCTGGACGGCCAGGGGAGAGGCCCGGCGCTGGTAGCCCTGTCCCCCACCCCCGTGTCCGACGGGGGCGGATACCAGGCGCTGATTGGTTCGGCGGACAAAATGTAGGGACGCGCCGTAAGGTGTCCTACGGAGGTATATGAGATTGAGGTGTTTTTCTTGAGGAAAGTTTACATAAAGTTGAAAGAGAGCCTGTTTGCCCTCCTGAACCGGCTGGGTCTGCTCCTGCCGGGGAAGGTAATGTATATCGGCGGCAGTGATACCCTGCCCGCCCCCCTGAAGCGGGAGGAGGAGAGCGCCCTTATCGCCCGCCTGGGCGAGGGGGACGAGAGCGCCCGGAATCTGCTGATTGAGCACAATCTGCGCCTGGTGGCCTACATCGCCCGCCGGTTTGAAAACACCGGCATCTACATTGAGGACCTGATCTCCATCGGCACCATCGGCCTTATCAAGGCGGTGGGCACCTATCAGCCCGCCAAGGCCATCAAGCTGGCTACCTACGCCAGCCGGTGCATTGAGAACGAAATCCTGATGTATTTACGCAAGACAGCCAACCAAAAGACGGAACTGTCCTTTGACGAGCCACTGAACACTGACTGGGACGGCAACGAGCTGTTGCTGTCCGACGTGCTGGGCACCGATGAGGACACGGTGGTTCAGCCCCTGGAGGCGGATGTGGACCGCCAGCTTCTCCGCCAGGCCATGGAGCGGCTGGACCAGCGGGAACGGCACATTATCACCCTCCGCTTCGGCCTGGACGGCAGGCGGGAGTGTACCCAGAAGGAGGTGGCCGACCAGCTGGGCATTTCGCAGTCCTACATCTCCCGGCTGGAGAAGCGGATTATCGCCCGGCTGAAAAAGGAAATCGTGAAAATGATGTGAAAACAGGCCCTGGCGGGCCTGTTTCGCCGCAAAGCATACGTCCCCTACTATAGTTTTGTAGTAACTATAACACTATAATTTTAAATATACTAAAAGCGCCAGCATCAGGGTAAACTACAACATTGAGGTGATGACCGTTGGCGCAGGAGATTAAGATTACGAAAAAGGCCGTTCGAAAAGGAGACGACGGCTATAAAATTATATCGGTCCGAATGAAAGAAGAGATGCTGGAAAAGCTGGAGGAGCTGTCCGCGAAAACAAACCGTTCACGCAACGAGCTGATTAACCTGCTGCTGGAGTCTGCCATTGAGATTGTGAAAATTGAGGAGTGAAAGACTGGGAAAGCCCCAGTCTTTTTTGCCTTCCGGTTTTTAGATTGACCGCAGAGGGGATGAATGGTATAATAAAAACAGTAAGTGACAGATGGCTGGAGGGAAAGGAGCGGAATGATGAACAGCAACCTGGCGTATCAAGATGAGTTGCGGGGGGAATTGATAAACGGCGAGGTCGTTGCCATGTCTTCCAGCCCTACCTTTAACCACAACCGTGTGGCGAGCAGGATATATCGGGCGTTTGAAAACTATTTGGAGGGCAAACGCTGTACCGCCATTGCGGACGGAACCGACCTCTATCTGACACAGGAGGACCGGCTCATCCCTGACATGATGGTGGTATGCGACCGGGACAAGATCAGGCGGGACGGTGTCCATGGGGCGCCTGATCTGGTGGTGGAGGTGCTGTCCCCCAGCACGGCGCGGAATGACCGGATGCACAAGAAGGCGGTATACGAGGCCAGCGGCGTGAGGGAGTATTGGCTTGTGGACCCGGAGAACCGAACCATGGAGCAGCATTTTTTACGGGACGGCAGGCTGGAGCTGAACACCGTTTACACCTCTTACCCCGAGTCGGAGCTGGAGCGTATGACAGAAAAGGAGCGGGCGGAGGTGGAGACCCACTTTAAATGCAGCCTGTACGACGATTTCGCAATTGCCCTGGACGATATTTTCAGCGGGCTTCTGCCATAAGGCGGGAGAACTTGGAGGAATACCCATGAAAAAATTTCTGCGCCCCCTGGGGCTGGCCCTGGCCTTTCTGCTGCTGACGGCGGGGACCTACGCCGCCGTCTCGGGGGAGAGCCTGATTTCACTCAGCTATTTGAAGGATACCTTCTTCCCCAGCGCCGTCAAATCGGGGGAGGAGGCGTCTGACCGGGTGCTGGAAAAGGCGCTGGACGATGCCCTGGACCAGCTGGAGGAGGCCCATCGGGAGGTCGGCGGCGGGGCGGGGCTGTCCAGCGAGACCCTCCAGCGCCGGGAGTGGTCCGACGGCCAGATTCTCACGCTGTCCACCGGCGGGACCTTTGTGCTGCTGGACGGCTCCGCCACGCTGGTTCACACCGGGGCGGTGGTGGACGTCACCACCGGGACGGAGGCCCCCTCCGGCTCCGGGCTGGTTCAAAACCACCGCTATCTGGTGGGGGAGAACACGGACGCCGCCGTGACCATTCGTTCCGGGGCGGCGGCCCTGGGCCTTCAGGGGAGCTATACCTTGATGCCGGGGAAGAGCCAGCACACCCCCTTCTATGACGTGAGCCAGTCCAACTGGTACTACGCCCAGGTGGGCTTCGCCTACGAGCGGGGGCTCTTCTCCGGGGTGGACGAGCATCACTTCTCCGCCAACACGGCCATGAACCGGGCCATGCTCATGTCGGTGCTCCACCGGCTGGCGGGGACCCCTGCGGCGGCGGGGGACGTTTCCTTTACCGACGTGCCCAACGGACAGTGGTACACCCAGGCGGTGCGGTGGGGGGCTTCGGTGGGGATTACCTCGGGTACGGGGAACGGGGGCTTCAGCCCCAACGGGGCGGTCACCCGGGAGCAGGCGGTGGCCATGCTCTACAATTACGCCTATAAATACGCGGGAACGGACGTGAGCGGCGGGGCCGCCCTGTCCGGCTACGGGGACCTGAACCGGCTGAGCAATTGGGCCAGGCCCGCCATGACCTGGGCGGTGGACCGGGGAATCATCAGCGGCGCGGCCAACGGCGGAACGCTCACCCTGGACCCCCAGCGGGGGGCCACCCGGGCGGAGATGGCCACCATGCTTAAGGTGTTCTGCGAGAAAATTCTGTGAAAGAGCGCACCATTTTCCTCCAAAGCCATATGATGAAATTGAGAGCGGCAGACAACCGCCTCAATACTTCATAATTCAGGAGGTACTCATCATGGGGTGCTGCAATAACGGCTGGGGCGGCAGTAGCTGCCTGTGGATCATCATCCTTATTATCATCCTGTTCGGCTGCGGCGGCTGGAGTGGCAACAACTGTGGCTGCAACAACTGTGGCTGTAACAACGGCTGTGGCTGCAACAACGGCTGCGGCTGCTGAGCGGAATGGACGCGGGGCGCGGGGATTTCTCCGCGCCCTGTCTTTTTGGCCGGCGGCCCTAAAAAATTTTGGCGAAAAGGGGACAGGCCCGGCCAAAATATCTTGCAATTTCCCCCAAGCTGGTGTATTATAAGGGCTACGCAGCAAGACCGACGGTTTCTGAACACATCAGAGAGGAGAAACCGGCGGGTTTTGTCGTGGGTCCGGCTTTGCCGGACGCGGCAGCCGTGGTCCGGTTCCGGAGAGGGCGAAGCAGAGCGCCGGGCCGCACTACCCCAGCAAGTTATAGGGAGGTCGAAAACTTACATGAGCAAATTCCTCAAACGATCCGCGCATGGCGCGCAGGTCCCGCATGAAAAGCGGACTTCCAACCAGGAGACCGTGAAAATGCCCCTGCCCTCCAAGATCGTCCTGTCCATGGGACAGCACATCGGCGCCCCTGCGGCCCCCGCCGTGGCCAAGGGAGACCAGGTGTGTGTGGGCACCGTGGTGGGCAAGGCGGGCGGCTTTGTCTCCTGCGACATCCACTCCGGCGTGTCCGGCACAGTGGACAGCGTTGTCACCATTACCGCCCCTAACGGGGCCCCTCAGACCGCCGTGGTGATTATTCCCGACGGCAAGCAGACGGTAGACCCGGCCATCGCCCCCCCCGCCGTGACCGATCTCAAATCCTTTCAGGACGCCGTGCGGGCCAGCGGGCTGGTGGGCCTGGGCGGCGCCGGCTTCCCCACGGCGGTAAAGCTGGCGCCCAAGAATCTGGATGAGATCGATACGCTCCTTATCAACGGCGCCGAGTGCGAGCCCTATATCACCTCGGACAACCGCTGCTTTCTGGAGGACACCCAGTTCATCCTGGAGGGCATTCAGGCGGTGATGAAGTATTTGGAGATTCCAAAGTGCATCATCGGCATTGAGGGCAACAAGCCCGAGGCCATCGCCAAGATGAAGTCTGTGGCTACCGCGGGCATCGAGGTGAAGGAGCTGCCCTGTCGCTACCCCCAGGGCGCTGAAAAGGTACTTATTGAGAACTGCACCGGTCGGGAAGTGCCCTTCCCGGGCCTGCCCTCCGACGTAGGCGTGGTGGTGATGAACGTGACCTCCGTGGCCTTTGTGGGCAAGTACCTGAAAACCGGCATGCCCTTGACCACCAAGCGCCTCACGGTAGACGGCGACGTGATTAAGGAGCCCAAGAACGTGGAGGTCATCATCGGCACCCCCATTCAGGAGCTGATGGACTTCTGCGGCGGCTTCACCGATGAGCCGGGCAAGGTGCTCTACGGCGGGCCCATGATGGGCAACTGCGTGGCGGATCTGTCCCAGCCCATTTTGAAGAACAACAACGCCGTGCTGGCCTTCTCCAAGAAGGCGGCTCAGGTCCCCAAAGCCACCAACTGTATCCACTGCGGCCGGTGCACCAACGCCTGCCCCCTGGGCCTGTCCGCCAAGGAGATTGTTCAGGCCTACAACGACGGTAACGTGGAGCTGCTCGTGGAGCTCAACGCGGATCTGTGTATGAGCTGCGGCACCTGCTCCTTTGTCTGCCCGGCCAAGCGGCCTCTGGCCCCCTCCATTGCCTTGGCCAAGATTATGATGAAGAATGGAGGTAAGAAGTAATGGCCAATAAGCTGATTGTCACCGCCGCGCCCCATATTACCAGCGCGGACAGCACGCAGAAGATCATGGGCCGGGTGTGCTTGGCCCTGTGCCCCACCCTCATTGCTTCCGTAATTATCTTTGGCTTCAGCTCCTTGATGCTCACCGCCATAACGGTGGCGGCCTGCGTCTTTTTCGAGTGGGCCTACTGCAAGCTGATGAAGCGGGAGGTGCCCGTCGCCGACCTGTCCGCCGTGGTCACCGGGTTGCTGCTGGCCTTCAACCTGCCCGCCACCCTCCCCTGGTGGATGGCCGTTGTGGGCGCGTTCATCGCCATTGTTATCATCAAGCAGCTCTTCGGCGGACTGGGCTATAACTTCGCCAACCCCGCCATCGTGGGCCGCATCGCCCTGGCCGTGGGCTTCGGAGCCAAGATGGCCGCCTACCCTCTGCCTGAGAACGGCGTGGACGCCCTGACCTCCGCCACCCCTCTGGCGGTGTCCGGACAGCTGGGCACAGGCGACTATGTGACCCTCCTGCTGGGCAACCATGGCGGCGTGCTGGGTGAGACCTGCGCCATCTGTATCCTGGTGGGCGGAATCTACCTGATCGCCGCCAAGGTGATCAGCCCCGTGCTCCCCATTACTTATCTGGCCACCGTGGCCGTTCTGTCCCTGTGCTTCGGCATGGACCCCATCGTGCAGCTGCTCTCCGGCGGCCTGATGCTGGGCGCTTTCTTCATGGCCACCGACTATGTCACCTCCCCCACCACCGACAGGGGCAAGCTGGTGGCTGGTATCTTCCTGGGTGTGGTTACCATGCTGATCCGCAAGTTTGGCAACATGAACGAGGGCGTGTCCTTCGCCATCCTGCTGATGAACCTGATTACCCCCTACATCGAGGTCAATACCCGTCAGGAGCGGCTGGGCATTGCCAAGAAGAAAAAGGAGGGCGCGAAATGAGCAACTGGAACAAAATTTTCAAGCCCATCGTGGTGCTGTGCGTGATCTGTATCGCCATCACCGGCTCGCTGGCCGCCACCAACAAGGTGACCGCCCCCATCATTGAGGCGGCCCGGATCGAGGCTGAGCGGCTGGCCCGGATCGAGCTGCTGCCCGAGGCCGATGACTTCACCCCTGTGGAGGGCATCGCCGTGGACAACGTGACCGCCGTCTACGCCGCCAACAACGGCACCGGCTACGTCATCACCAGCACCGCCAAGGGCTACGGCGGCAAAATGACCGTGATGACCTCCTTCGACGCGGAGGGCAGCATCAAGCAGCTGAAGGTCACCGAGGACGCGGAGACCCAGGGCATCGGCAGCAACGTGTCCAAGGGCAAGGGCTACTGGGCCAACTACGCCGGCAAGTCCGCCGGCAAAGAGCTGGTCCTGGGCGTCGATGTGGACGCTTACGCCACGGCCACCATCTCCAGCCGGGCGCTGAACTCCGCCGTCAACTCCGCTATCAACGCGTATAACGCCATTCCTTGAAAGGCAGGTGAATCAAGATGAGTGAAAACAGTAAAATGAAAATCCTTACCAACGGCATTCTGAATGAGAACCCGGTTCTGCGGCTTGTCCTGGGCACCTGTCC